>JAUYHV010000310.1 GCA_030689845.1 Dehalococcoidia bacterium | reverse complement strand
TTGGCTAGAGCGTCTGTTTTACACACAGAAGGCCAGAGGTTCAAGTCCTCTACCGCCCAGTTTTGTGCTACTTTTGCTCTACAAAGGTGCTATGAATGTGCCAAATGTTCGCAAGGTATTTCTAAGTTGAGTGGTTAGGTGTAAATGGCACCACCGATTGTTTGAGGAGAACCAAGGGGTTATGGCAATCAAATCTTCGGGTATTGAACAAGAAGTTATTATTTTAAAGGCAGTCAAAGAGTTAATTGACTCAATGGTTAATTTCGAACTGATGTCTTTGTTAGGGAATGACCCAGACTCGAATATACTCTTTGAATCATCTACACATCAAATGTTTTTTAATATTATCCTCGTAGATTTTTTGTCCTGTACTGACCAGAAAGGCCCTATTAAACCAACTTCTTACCTTGGAGGTTTAAGGGAGATAGTAAATAACCCGTACTTTGATGAGAATAATTCAGTACATAATTTAAAGGTCGCTACGCAAGAGTTCAAAGACTGGGTCGAGCAGGAGGTCGAGGTTGATGTATGGTTGCAATCAATTGATAAGGATACAAGACTGAAAATTAAAAGACTTGATTTCTTAAAGATGACTGGTAACATATCAAAACATAACTATCTCAGAGCTATAGGCGTAGCTAAAGACTTGAAAGGAATTTTGTCAAAAAGCGGCATAACTGTCGATATTAACGAAGCTCTATTAGCCTTAGCTGAATTTTACGAGCGCTTTCATGAGGATATTCTAAACTACCATAGCAGTACTATTGCCGAATTTCTAAATAACATAAGGTGGGGGATTTACGACTACCTGCAACCTGAATTCAATAAAAGTATTGTATGGGAAGGTGGGTCGCCACCTAAATACCACTACACCTATCCAAAAGAGATACAAAGTGAATTTGCTAAAGCCTGCTATTGGGAATTGATGAATGAGGTTGGTAGAAAGCCATATATGAGGAAATTCAAAGTACCCAGGTGTTTTAAATTACGATATTAAGCCATAACAACCGGCTGCACAAGGATTTGAACTTGTCCATTGGTCACAAGCTGAAAGCTAATTCAAAGGTTCTGGTTCTGTCTATTGAACAGTACCGCCCAGTTTAACATTTGTGAATTTTTATATGAAAATGTTCATAATCGTGTAACCAACAATTGCCGCGTACTAATAAAAAGACATAAAATCTAAACATGGAGCAGGAGGATTCATGAATGGCTAAAGCAATCTGGAACGGTGTCATATTAGCTGAAAGCAACAAATATGAGATGGTGGAAGGGAATGTCTATTTTCCAGCGGAATCATTAAAAAAAGGGTATCTGCATGATAACGAGTTTGCCTATGAATGCGCGTGGAAAGGTCATGCTGAATACTTTGATATCATAATCGGGGACAAGGTCAACAATAATGCTGCCTGGTCTTATCCCGATCCCAAGCCGGCAGCCAAACGGATTAAAGGGCACGTGGCATTCGAGCGAAGCAAGGGAGTGCAGGTAGAAGTTTAGTAGGTGACAGGTTCGGAGCGGTTTTGGATTGCATAAGCCGGTTTTCTAATGTAAGCTAAAGCGTATGATTAACATAACCCCCTCTATAACCATCGATGAAAAGGAAATACAGCAGGAATTCATACGGTCCACGGGGCCGGGGGGGCAGAATGTAAATAAGGTTGCTACTGCTGTACAGCTTCGCTTTGACGTGGCCAACTCCCCTTCCCTTCCCGAGGAGGTGCGGCGGCGCCTTTTTTCGCTGGGTAAAAAGAGGATTACAGTGGAAGGCATACTCATTATCGAGGCCCGGAGGTACCGTACCCAGGGGGCAAACCGCCTGGACGCCGTTGAACGTCTTGTGGAACTGATTCGAAAAGCAGCAGAGAAGCCCCGGATACGGCGGAAAACGAGACCGACGCTGGCTTCCAGGGAACGCCGGCTGGAGAGTAAAAAGCGCCGCGGCGATACAAAACGTTTTCGCGGCCCGTTACCTGGACCTGCTGATCTTTAAAGGCTTTTGAAAGAAAGGAGAGGGCTTTGACAGATTTTGATGTTATTGTAATAGGCGGAGGTCCCGCAGGCTGTTATGCTGCTTTAACAGCCGCCGCAAAAGGATGCACCGTAGCTGTTTTAGAAGAGCACGGGGTAATCGGCCGGCCGAGACATGACCCGGGTTGGCTGATGGAGTCGGAATTTACCGATTCCGTTATCGATGCCCTTGACGGGAGAGTGCCGTGGTCCCGGGTAAAAGAATACAGGGTATGCCGTGCGGAATCCGGGGAAACAATTGAGAAGAGCACCCTGGGGGGTTACCTCGTTCCCAGGGATATTTTCGATAGGGAAATAGCCGCCCTGGCTGTAAAGGCCGGGGTATCTCTTTATGTCAGGACAGGAGTCAGGAAACTGGTCAGGTCGGGGGGCAGGGTTACTGAAGTGGAGACAAACTCGGAAGCCGTCCCCCGGGTTACCGCCAGGGTAATAATATGCGCCGACGGCATAAGGTCTACCGCAGGCGGGTTTGCTTCAGAGGAAGGACTTTGCCAGCGCAGTCAGGCGAAGCCAGGCATTAGCTATCTTCTGGCGAATGCCGATGTTTCAGGCGGGGTAATCGAACATTTTCTTTCACCTGATCCTGCCTTAAATTACAAGTGCTTTTTCGCCCACCGGGACGGTGAAAGCTATTTCACCGCTGACTCATATAAGGGATTCCTGGAACTTCAGGGGAGAGAAGATAACGCTCTCTCAAGAAAATTAAAGAAGGCCCAAACGGTGGAGGCGAACGGGTTCGGAAGGGCGCTTTCGGGGAAATACGGAAAGTATTTCGAGAAGGTAGTCAGGAACAATATTATCTTTGCAGGGGATGCCTCGGGAGGAGCAGGGAACATCCACGGAATGATACAGGGCAAATTCGCCGGGACCGTCGCCGCGGAGGCAGTCAGGGATAACGATGTAAGCGAGGAAAGGCTTTCCCGCTACCAGGACATGGTGTCTGCTACGCTGGGCGAGGTTCCCTTCTCCTTCTTTTCTGCCAGGGAAGACTTCGGCACTTTTAATGAGTGGTTTCGCCGTTTCGCCGAAATAACCCGGGGGATGAAAGCCGATGAACTGGCCGGCCTTATCTGAGGGTCTAACAACATTACCGATTAATCTTTTCGGGATTGTATCTACTCCGAAGGGTAAACTATAAGAGGGGTCTATTGCTGATGGGGGGTCGTCGCTAATTCGGATATTAGCCTGATTCGTCGGGATGTTATAAAATTATAGATATTGAAAATCTTTCTACGTATTACAGCGCTTTTCCTCAAATACTGGCCCAGGGCGGTCATCGCATATGTTTGTCTCTTTGCCGGGGCAGGACTTGCCATGGTCATACCGCGTCTGACAGGCCGGGCCGTCGATTTGGCCCTGAACTCGGGTCAACGGGAGGCCATTTTATACACCGCGCTGGCGATAGCCGTGGCGGGGTTGCTGCGGAGCGTGCTTTCTTATTTCCAGAACTACCTGGCGGAGTTCCTTTCTCATAAAGTAGCATACGACCTCCGAAACCAGATATACGACCGCCTGCAGAGGCTCAGTTACGCCTTTTACGACCGTTCCCAGACCGGCCAGTTGATGTCCAGGGCTACGGCTGATGTCGAGGGAATACGCATGTTCGTCGGTTTCGCCCTTCTCCGGGGCGTATATTTTTTAGTACTCCTCATCGTTGTTTCCATTGTGCTGTTCACCCTCGATTGGAAACTTGCCACACTCAGCCTCAGTGTTCTTCCTTTCATCTCTTATCGCACCGTAACCATAAGCCGGAAACTGCGGGGTCTGTGGATGAAGATACGGCAGAATATCGGAGTCCTCGGCAGCATTGTCCAGGAGAACCTTACCGGGGCAAGGGTGGTACGGGCTTTTGCCCGGGAGGACCGGGAAAGCTTGAAATTCCGCCGCCAGGCAGAACTTATCTATACCCAGGAGATTGAGTCCAATAATCTCCTGGCAACAAACAGTCCGGTCATGAGCTTTGCCCTGCTCTTCGCTATGGGAGTAATCCTGTGGTACGGAGGCAGGCAGGTAGTTGCGGGGGCGCTCACCCAGGGTGAACTCGCCCAGTTTTTACTGTACCTGGTGATGCTGAATATGCCCGTGCGAATGATAGGATGGCTTACCATACTGTTTTCAAGAGCCATGTCTTCAGGGCAGCGTATCTTCGAGATACTGGACGAAGTGTCGCCGGTGGGGGATAGGCCGGGAGCTTCAAGCCCAGCCGAAGTCTGGGGAAACGTTCGTTTTGAACACGTCTCCTTCAATTACGAGTCCCACGCCGGTGTGCTTAAGGACATCAACTTTGAGGCTAAACCAGGACAGGTAGTTGCCCTGGTGGGTGCCAGTGGCAGCGGTAAATCCACCGTCGCCAGTCTCATACCCCGGTTTTACGATGTCAGCGCCGGTCGTATAACTATTGACGGCATCGATGTCCGGGACTTTACCCTGGAGTCTTTGCGCAGCCATGTCGGGATTATCCACCAGGATGTATTTCTTTTTTCAGCAACAATCCGGGACAATATAAGTTACGGACTCCCTGATGCCACTATGGAAGAGGTGGAAGCGGCGGCCAGGGTGGCCCATCTCCATGAGTTTACCATGGGGCTGCCGGAAGGGTACGATACGTGGGTCGGCGAGAGGGGAATAACCCTTTCCGGGGGGCAAAAGCAGAGGATGGCTATAGCCCGTTCCATGCTGCTTAATCCCAGGATTATCATTATGGATGATTCTACCTCCAGCATGGATACAGAGACGGAGTACCATGTCCAGGAGGCAATGGCGGAACTGGTTCAAGGCCGGACCGTCTTTATCATTGCCCAGCGCCTGCGCTCTTTCCACATGGCGGACCTTATCCTTGTCCTCAAGGACGGAAGCATTGTTGAGCGGGGTACACACCGGGAACTGGTTGCACTTAACGGGATTTATGCCCGGCTATACGGGCTGCAGTTTCAGTTCCAGGAAGGATGGCGGGAATTACCCTCTGCACTGGATGTCCCGGAACCGGCTGCTATAACCGGTACGGACATCGGTGAACATGGTTCCGAACCGGTCGGACGTCTTAGGGAAAACATTTCCACGGTTTCCGATGAAATTGTCTTCGGCAAACCCTTCGACTTGCGCATCGTCGGGCGCATGTTTCGGTACTTTACCCCTTACCGCGTAGCCGTCCCGCTGACTATTGCCGCTACGCTGGTTTACACCTTTACCATCGTAATAAATCCTTACCTTGCGGGCACTGCTATCGACAAATACATCGTTTCCGGGAACCTTGCGGGCCTCAACCTGATTGTCCTGCTTTTTTTAGGGAACGCGGTTCTTAACCTGGTAGCCTATTACGTACAGATAAGGGCAGAAGCCTCTGTCGGGCAGGGAGTGCTGCTCAACCTGCGAGTCCAGGTTTTTAATCACTTACAGAGGCTTTCCGTCAGGTTCTTTGACCGTAATGAAGTGGGCCGCATTATGTCCCGGGTGCAGAATGACGTGGAGCAGCTCGGTGAGTTTCTTGACTCCGGGGCCTTCTGGGTGGCCGGGGAGATCGTCAGCCTCATCGCAATAATGATAGCAATGTTTGCCATGGACCCCAACCTTGCCCTGGTTACACTTTCCGTAATACCTGTGCTGTTTACCTTTGTAATGCTTTGGCAAAAAAAAGCGAGGATAAGTTTTATTAGGGTACGCAGCGCTATAGCTACCGTCAATACTGCCCTGCAGGAAAATATTTCCGGGGTCCGGGTGATACAGAGCCTTTCCCGGGAAGAGGTAAACCTACGGCATTTTGAGGAGGTTAACCGGGCCCATTTCGAGGCAAATCTCAGGGCCGGACGACTGTCGTCAACCATGACACCTGTTGTGGAGTTGCTGGCGGCCCTGGCTACGTCGCTGATTATTTTTTACGGCGGCTTGCATGTTTTGAGCGGTGCGCTGCTGGTAGGAACCCTCGTTGCCTTCGCTCTTTACATTCAGCGTTTCTTTGACCCCATCAGGACACTGGCGATGCACTACACCCAGCTCCAGAGAGCAGTAGCCTCGGGTTCAAGAATTTTCGAACTCCTTGACACCGAGCCAGAAATTGAAACAGGTCCGGAAAGCATCGTGCTGCCCCGCTTGAAAGGAGACGTAAGCTTTGAAGGTGTCTATTTCAGCTACGAGGCGGGGCAAGAAGTCCTCAGGGACATTAACCTGCATATCCCGGCAGGGAGTACTGTTGCGCTGGTCGGACCGACGGGGGCCGGCAAGAGTACCATGGTAAGCCTTCTGGCACGTTTCTATGATATTACCGGGGGAAGATTGCTTGTGGATGGATACGATGTGAGGAACCTGGATTTAACTTCCTACCGGAGGCAATTGGGCATGGTGCTGCAGGACCCGTTCCTGTTTTCAGGTACTATACGTGAAAATATCTGTTATGGAAATCCGGGAGCCACGGATGAAGAAGTTGAAGCCGCCGCAAAAAATATCGGCGCCTATGAATTTATCATGAAATTGGAAAATGGCTTCGATTCGGCCCTACAGGAACGGGGACAAAATTTTAGCATGGGGCAGCGCCAGCTTTTAAGCTTTGCCCGCGCCTTACTGGCCAACCCGGCGATTCTCCTGCTGGACGAAGCAACCGCCAACGTGGACTCTTACAGTGAAAATGTCCTCCAGCAAGCTCTGAAACGCCTGTTGAAGGGGAGGACCTCTATCATAATCGCCCACCGCCTTTCGACGGTGCGCAATGCCGATTGTATTGTCGTACTGGACAAGGGGCGCATTGTTGAAAGAGGGCGTCATGACGAACTCCTGGCTCTGGGCGGCCTTTATGCCAGGCTTTACGAGATGACCTATCTACCCGTCGCCGCGAAAAGTAAATGATAGTCCCGATTCGGGCCTGGACCTTGAAAAGTTTACCTCTGATAAATTTATTTTCACATCCCATGACCTGACTGGCTCAACCAATATCAACCCCTGGCCGCTCTGGTGGACTCCCCTTTGGGCTGTAATCTAATTGTGCCTGGGACTCCTGCGATGATAGTTACCCGAAATATTTGTGAGAAAGAGTACTCCGCCGCAGGATAAGGAGAACGGGTTGGGTTTAACCGACGAGGTAAATGGGGCTGAACTTATTTTCCAGCAGGTAATTCTTGATATGGGCGACGTTCTTGCGGTTTTTTATCAGGTTGTATAGATACCCGACCTTATCGGGAACCCCGATGACCTGGTAGTGCTCGATGAAATTATTATTCAGGTATATTTTTTCCAGTACCCCTGCCTTTTCATTGCGGAATGCCAGAATCTCGGAGTTGCCTTCCTGGACCTTTTGCCCTATGGAAGCCACGGTGAAATCAAGGCCCTTCATGACATTTAAAGAGGGGGAATACAGGCACTTTTTATCCATTCCCATGATATTGCATCCCGCTGTCCATCCCTGCTCTACCGCACTGTACCATGTAAAATTCAGCTCGTACCTGTCAGAGAAAGGATTACGGGTTTCGACTACGTCTCCGGCTGCGTAAATGCCTTTAAAGCTTGTCTCCATTCTTTCGTTTACAAGGATTCCCCTTTGAATACCTATGTCCGGGGATTTTAAAAATCCGGTGTTGGGTCTAAAACCTGTGCTAATAATGACCAGGTCGCCTTCAACATGCCTCTCGTTAACAACGACACCTTCAGCCCTGCGTTGACCGGTTATTTCAGATACGGGGCTATCAAGGCAAAACGAGATGCCCTTTTTTTCAATGTTACGCTGGACATATTCAGCCATGTCACCATCCAGCATCAAGGGGAGAATTTGTTTTAAAGCTTCTATAACTGTAACTTTTTTCCCGCGGCCGGCGAAGGCCAGGGCTGATTCGATACCGATAGCTCCTGCGCCAACAACCAGTATATTTGAGGCGGGTCCAAGGTGGTGGCGAAGCCGGTAGGTATCGCTTAACCTGTTGATGGTAAGCACTCGAGATTTCTGAATGCCCTTAACCGGGGGTTTAACGGCTGAAGCCCCCGTGGCTATGAGGAGCCTGTCATATGTCAGTTTTTCATCATTATCCAGGAGCACAGTTTTATTTTTGGCATGGATACCGGTAACTTTATGTCCTGATATCACGGTATAGGGAATAGTATCAGAGGGTGTCGGCAGGGAAAGACGCCTGCGAGTGATATCGCCCAGTCCCAGTTCTACGAGAAACATCGGGGAGTAAGGAGCATGATTTTCCGGAGCAACAATGGTCACCCTGGTCTTCGATTGACTTTTTTTATGCTCGCTGATAGCCCGAAGCGCGCTTATTGCGGCAGGTCCGTAGCCGAGGATAAGTATTTTCACTTTTAGATAGTAGCAGAACCTTCAACCAATTTTTTAGCAGCTTTCTTAGATTTGTGTGAGGCAACTTCCTCGGTGGTGCCGGAAAATATAGCGCTGGCTATGCAAACAGCTTCGCAGGCAGTTTTTTTCTTACCTTCTTTATACCGTTTGGTGCAAAGGTCGCAAAGCTCGCATTTCCCTTCCAGGTTGTAGCGGGGGGCGCCGTATGGACAGACCCACAAACAAAACCTGCATCCTATGCATTTTTCCTTATCCACCATGGTGGTACCGGTTAACGGGTCCTTGTAAAGGGCGGATTTGGGACAAGCCTGTATGCATGGAGCGTCCGAACAATGCATGCATGACATGGGAATGAAATACTGGGTGACCTTATTGCCTTCCATAAAGGGCCCGTACCTGTAGACACTGGTAAGGCTGACACCTTCCGGTTCTGCTACGGGAGGAAAAGACGGGTGAGGAGGAAAGGCATGTTCCATCTGACATGCCACGACGCAGGCATAGCACCCGATACATTTATCTTTGTCTCTAAAAATTGCCCGTTGCATTTTCTATTCTCCTTCCTCAGCTTTGTATATTTTACATATTAATGCGCGGAAAGTACTGGCGCCTATCGCAGGGTCGAAAGGCAGGTCGCTGGCGGTAAGAACATTAGCGTTGGCCTCCCATAATCCGTGGTCCGGCCCCGGTCTTTCGGGGTACCACCAGTGGGGTTGGCAAATTGTTACTCTCGGGTCCAAAGTAGGCAGCAATTCAGCCTTTTGTTTTATCCTCCCCCTGGGAGTCTCAATCCAGACCCAGTCCCCTTCGCTGATGCCGAGATTTCCGGCTGTCTCGGGATGTATCTGGACGATGGGATAGGGATGCAACTTCCGCAGCCAGGGCAGCTGCCGGTACTGGGAGTGGAAAAAGTACGGGAAACGGCCACCTGCGGAGAGGATCAACGGATACTCCTTTGCCAGTTCCGGTGTTGAATAAGGACTTTCGTTTGGCTCCAGGTAATATGGCAGGGGATCGTAGCCCAACCCCTCGAGTTGGGTGGAATAAAGTTCTATTTTCCCGGTTTTTGTCCTGAATCCTCCCCCCGGTTTCCAGTAATCCGTTTTATATTTATAGTACACCTGGTCTTTCCCGGTGCAAGCGAGGTAGCCCTTCTCCTGGAACTCTTTAAACGTAATTCCCGACTTTCTGAGCACGTGATTCCACAGGTCGTCCATGGTTTCGAACCAGTGTTCCGGACCAACCCGTCTCCCGATTTCGTTGAAAATCCATGAATCCGGTTTTGCTTCTCCCGGAGGTTCCACGGCTTTATTGATTGCCGCGATGTAAAATACGGCCATGTCGTCCCAGATGGCGTCCATTTCCAGCCAGTGGGCTACGGGAAGGACTATATCGGCATACTCTGCCGTTGGTGACATGTAGAGGTCGGCTACAGACAGGAAGGGAAGATTCATCAAACCATCAAAAACTTCCCTGGTATTGGCATAACAGAGGAGGGGGTTCGTTCCCTGGAGGTGCATTGCCTGGACCTGTGAAGTCCCTTCTTTAAGCTGCTTAAAGACCGTCTCCGGGTGGCAAATACGGCCCAGGACACACAGCTTGTATTTGTCGCCGCCTATAATATTCTTCCTGTTTTCCTCCGGCAGGCGTACTTCCCGTCCAAAGGCTTCGAGGTTGCCGGCAGCCGGGGGCATCCATACCATCATGCTGCCTGGTCTTTCAATGTTACCTGTTATTGCAGCAAGGCAGAGGATGGCGCGCAGGGTCTGGATACAATTGTTGGCTGCTTCGAGGGGTTCTCCTATGAGTATACATCCCGGTTTCTCGGTGGCGAAGGTCCTCGCTGCCTTAATAATATCTTCTTCGGGGATCCAGGTGATTTCAGAGACCTTTTTCACTGGATACTCCTGGACTCTTTCTCTAAGCTTTTCAAAGCCGTAAGTCCACTGGGTGACAAATTCCCTGTCATAAAGATCTTCGTTAATTATTACATTCATCATGCCCAGAGCCAGGGCGGCATCTGTTCCCGGCCGGACCCGGAGCCACTGGGTGGCCCGATTGGAAAGGCGCGTGCTCCTCGGGTCGACCATAACCAGGTTTTTTGTCTTTTCCAGGGTATCAAGGAGCCAGACTCCCATTTCTCCATCAACGTTGGTAACTTCCATTTGTTTTGCCCAGGAAATTATGGTTTTAGGGTATTCTCCACCCCAGCCGTGCAGGTCGCAAAACAACCTTCCGCCGATCATCAGGGCAAAAACCAACAGCCTCGGGAGGTAGCATACGTGGGCGGGACCCATGAGGTTGCCGGTCCCTATGGAGCCAGCCAGTCGTATGGTAAAGGGGTCATAACCCCTCCCTGTACCCTGCCCTATGACCACGGAATTGGCTCCGTATTGCTGTTTCGCCTCGTTTATCTTTGTCCCGATCATATCCAGGGCTTCGTCCCAGCTTATCCTGGCCCACTTGCCTTCTCCCCTTGCTCCCATCCGTTTCAGGGGATATTTCAGGCGATTAGGATTATTGACTTCCTGAAAAGCAGCCTGTCCTTTGGAGCACATGGTTCCCCTGGTCAGGGAATCGGGATTTCCCTCTACCCGGGTTATCTGGCCGTTTTCAACGGTAACCAGGACTCCGCAGGTGCCGTGGCAGCTTTTACAGGTGCTCTTGATTATTTTCGTATCGCTCATGGTTCCTCCGATAAACGTAAAAAAAGCGGTCGCCCATTACTTGCCGATACCGAAAACGGCGAAAAGATTATACAATATGTCGAAGAATTATTTACCCCCCGGGGGGAAGATCGAAATTAAAAACGGCCTGGGGCAGGTAAAAATATAAAACTGGTATAGTAATTGTGGCGGATTAACGCCGTCTTTACTGGGACATGGCTGCCGACGGGCGTAAGCCTGGCCCCGGTGTCATTCATCACTCAGACCAGGGGGTGCAGTACGCCTTGGAGGAATACACAGACGAGCTCAAGAGCCGCGGATTTGTCATAAGCATGAGCCGGACTGCTAATCCCTATGACAATGCCAGGATGGAGAGCTTCTTCAAAACATTGAAGTACGAGGAGGTCTACCTATGTGAGTACGAGACTTTCCAGGAAGTGCTAACCAGGCTTCCCTATTTTATCGAGGAGGCATATAATCTAAAAAGACTCCATTCGGCACCGGGCTACCTGCCACTGAATGAATTTGAGGATCTGCTTGAGATGGACCAGGATAAGGAGTGATACAGTAAAATTATTGTCGGTATGGATTGGAAAAAAGAAGAGAGACCATGCAATATATGTAATCACCCAAAAAAACATATTGCGAAGGAGGTCTCTCTTGGTAAATAGTTTAATCTCACAAAAGGAAGAACTCAAGCGGATGATCCAGTGGCTGGAAAACATATTGATGGATAAGGCGCTGGAATGGGCCAGAGAGGTATACAAAGCTATTCTGGAAAAGGTAGATGCATTACTTATGGAGCACAGGGATAAAAGGCTCCTGGTGAAACACATCAGGAGCAGGTGGTACAAGACCAGTTTGGGAGCGGTAAAGGTAAAAAGGAGACAGTACAGGGATGAAAAGGAAAAAAGATACCGCTATCTTCTGGACGAGGTATCAGGTATGGAGAAAGAAAATGGACATACCAGCATAAATGTTCAGGATATGGCTTTAGGTCTGGCTTGCACCATGTCTTTTCGCCGCAGTGCTGAGATATTGAAAAAGACAACCCCCATAGATCTTTCCCACCAGAGAATCTGGAAGTTATTAGGGAAGGTAGCTGATGCTTATATAGGGAAAACTGAAAACGAGACGCGGCATTTTCTGGATACAGGGGAGATACCCCAGGGAGAAGGAAAGAAAGTGGCACGTCTCATGGTAGAAGCTGACGGGGTAATGCTATCCTTACAGAGGGAAAAAGCCAGGAAAGCAGAGGCTAAGCTGGGAATAGCTTATGAGGGCTGGAAGCAGGTAGGCAAGGATAGATATAGCACGGTAAATAAGACTATTTTTGCCGATACAGGTAATAGTGATCAATACTGGGCAGGTATGTATTTAAAGCTGCAAAAGAAGTATGACCTGGGCAGTCTCAGACAAACTATTCTCGGAGGTGATGGGGCATCCTGGGTCAAGGAAGGGATTCATTATACAGGCGGACAATTTCAGATAGACCGATATCATCTAAACAGGGAATTATGTTTTGCCTTGGGACCTGATAAAAATACCATCAGGTTGGTGCGGGAGGCCTGTGAATATGGTGATATAGAAAAAGCTGCAAGCTTATTATCTGAAGCCCGGAGAAAGGCCACTGGAGACCAGGCAGATAAAATAGCCAGGGCCGCCCGCTACCTGCGGAACAACAGCAACGGGTTGAGGGATTACCGTTTGGATCTTGGAGAGGAAGGGAAGGGTTCCAGAAGAACCGGGGCTATAGAAGGCAATGTTGATAAATTAATAGTTCGCCGTATGAAAAACCAGGGAATGAACTGGACACTGAAAGGCATGCGGAGAATGATTTATGTGCGCTTTTTATATCTTGAAGGTAAACTGAAAGACTGGCTTTATCAATATACGGAGCCACCATCTGAGGTGATTGTTCCGGTAAAAAAAGCGCGTAGGATCATCGATAAAAAGGTCAAGGAATATAATCCCCATTGGCTGGAGGCTGGGTTGCCAGCTCTCCGTGGCCCCCATTCTTCCAGACCGTGGGCTCTCGTTTTAAAATCTCTTACACAGGGGAATATTTAATGAGTCATAGTCTCTCTTCTTTTTTGTGCCTGCACCGACATTCTGTTGACAGTAACATAAGGAGTTACCCCGATTGACAACAAGGTTTTCCTGTGATACGCTACGAACAAGTAAGGAGTTACCCCGCCAGACTCTCCTAACCCTACCTGTCCAATGATAGGGGTGCACTCCGGTACATAATAATAGCAGAATGGGCACC
Source organism: Dehalococcoidia bacterium (assembly GCA_030689845.1). Taxonomy (GTDB): domain Bacteria; phylum Chloroflexota; class Dehalococcoidia; order JACQUA01; family JACQUA01; genus JAUYHV01. Next base: position 845 of record JAUYHV010000310.1, on the reverse strand, counting down.
AAGGAGTCCTATACGAACGAAACTTTTGTCTTAATCGGACTTCCGAAAACAAGTTTAATAAGGAGGTAAGGCGATGGCAACAAAACGTGTAGTAATGAGGTATACTGGCAGTGGTGGAGGAATTCTCGGCTGGTATATCTTATCGGCCATCTTGATTCTCGTGACGATTGGGATTTATTCCCCATGGGCTATTAACAACTTATATCGATACATCATAGAACACACCGAGGTAGAGATTCCAGACTAACTCCAACTAAGCTGTGCGTGGTCTGGTATCTTGAAACTTCTGACTTTCGGGGGTTTCGGGATATGGTGGATGGTCGACCTGATACTGTTATTAATGGGCAAACTCCGCGACGCAGATGATGGCGCAGTTAATCCACCGTGGACGCCCGATAAAGATTAGATTATGTCGGTAAATATTAATAGTAAGCATAAAATGTGCTGAAATGCGAAAAAAGTTTATAGTCGTCGCTATGGCTTTGGTGACACTGATAGTTGGCGGCTCGTGCGTCCCAATCGACACCAGCACTCCGACTGCACCGGCACTACAATCGACACCAGAATCAGCACCGTCATCTCCAGCACCGACAATCCAACCAGTACCTGTCCCATCCACAACAGTTAAACCATCTCCACCACTGCCCCAACCCCTTTCCCAATATACTCTCACCATCTTGTTGAACCAAGAGGGAAACATAAACGTTATTCCTTCCGGTGAGAATAGCGCGGGCCGACCCATTATGTCATTGTCCCCCCAAACTGGTCTCGTAAATGCATCGTTGTATTATTATAATGCTGGAACTCAAGTAACGGCGGAGGCGAAAGCTAACCCTGGTTATAGG
>JAUYHV010000181.1 GCA_030689845.1 Dehalococcoidia bacterium | reverse complement strand
GCCCAGCTTCATAACTATGGAATAAGCCAGTGCTCTCAGGAGCACTTCGAACAGATACGGGGGGAGAAATGGGCAAAAGAATACGCCATAAAGGAAGTAGGCTGTTATGCCTGTCCGCTGCAGTGCTCTCATTACTACAGGGTGAAAAGCGGGCCCTATGCCGGACTAATGGGCGAAGGGTATGATTTCGGCTCGATGTACGGGTTTGTCTATTCCTACAGTTCGGCGAACCTGGCATTTGCCATGGCGGCCGTTACGTTCTGCAACAATAACGGCCTTGACGCTACGGAACCGGCTTACATCATTTCATGGGCGACCGACTGCTTCAAACGCGGTCTCCTGACTTTGAAAGACACCGATGGACTGGAACTGGACTGGGGCAACGAGCCAGTGGCCCTGGAACTTTTGAAAAAGATTACCTACAGGCAGGGTTTCGGTAACCTGCTGGCCGAGGGCGTTGCCAGGGCGTCCAGGAAGTTGGGAGGGGAGGCGGCATACCTTGCCCAGACTATCAAGGGCAGGGTGGTGGAAGAAAGTTCGGTGCGGGCCTATTACGGCCACGCACTGGCGGTAGCCACGGCGACCAGGGGGGACGACCATCTCAAGGGTTATCCCATTTTCGAGAGCATGGGGCTGTCTCCGGCGATGTCCAAAAAGTTCTGGGGGAACGAGCAGGCCGGAAACAGGGCGACCCCGGAAGGGAAAGCTCCCATGGTTACTTACTACAGGCACATTTGCACCCTTATGGATTCTCTCGGGACATGCAAGTTCCCCAGCCGGTGGATGCAGCCCCTGGACGGCCTGAACGAAGATGATTACGCCGCTTTGGTCTCCTCTGCAACCGGTGCGGATTTCAACGCCCGGAAACTGTTCGAGACAGCCGAAAGGATTTACACCCTGGAGCAGTGTTACAATGTCAGACTGGGTAAAAGCAGGAAGGACGATACCCTGCCGGAAATGTATTTTAAGGAGCCTATGAACTCCGGGCCTCTGAAGGGGTACAAACACGACAGGGACAAATTCAACGGCATGCTGGATGAATTCTACGATATTTGGGGCTGGGATAGAAAAACAGGTATACCCCGGAGGGATACCCTTGAACGTCTCGGCCTTAAAGATGTAGCCGACGAACTGGAGCAGAGGGGGTTTCCAGTAAAAAGGGGACAGCCGGCCCGGAAAAGAGCGCAAAGAAAACTGGCGAAATAAGTATTACAATCTAATAGAGTGTCACTAATATCTCTTTACAATTTGCAGTGGCAGTGGTGTCATTCCCGCGAAAGCGGGAATCCAGAGCAACAGACTGGATTCCGGGTCAAGCCCGGAATGACGAAGATTGTAAGGCCATTTTTGAAACACTAGACTAGTAGAGTGACTGGTCCAATATATTTGACCATGAATCGGGTATCATGATGGATTTAAGTAACTCCCGGGGTACGGGAACTTGTCATAACATTAGTATAATTATTATTAACAATAAACTTTTGGTTCCTTCTCAAACTGAGTGGGTAAGAAGAAATGAAGGCACATAGATGAAGACATATACGATGAAGTGTTCACCTGATGCGTCTTCTTTTACCCATTCCGACGAAAGTCGGAATCCAGTAATAATTATGAATGATTATTCTGTGTACATTATGGCTGGTAAACGCAATGGAACACAATATGTTGGTTTCACGGGGGACCTTGTCCAGAGGGTTTATGCTCATAAGCATGATTTAGTTGAAGGATTCACCAATAAAAAAATACGGTGTACATCTGCTCGAATATTATGAGCCAGGCAGCGATTATGAAGGAACTCTTCAATGAGAGAAACAGATAAAGG
>JAUYHV010000295.1 GCA_030689845.1 Dehalococcoidia bacterium | reverse complement strand
TTCCGGGTCAAGCCCGGAATGACAAAGATTGTAAGGCCATTTATGAGACACTACACTAGGTGATTATCAAGGCCTTGCCCGGCTCAACTCTATTGTTGAGCCGGGCAAGGCAATATATATCAGTTGACAGAAAATAGTCTGCTTAATCCGTGGTTGAAACTTATTCTACGCCAAGGAGCGATTTTAGCGCTGCCTTTTTATCTTCAGACATCAAGAGCAAATCTTTGACAAATTTCTCTAATTCCTCACCGGAAGTATAGTTAATCGGCTCTCCGAACTTTTCAGCCATTTTTATAAGTTCGGGTTCTTGAAGTGCTTCTTTAAACGTTTTCTTGAGGAAATCCAGCCTGTCTTTGGGGACTCCCGGAGTGGTTCCAACGGGCCTTCCATTCTCAGTGCTCAGGGCCAGGTTAATAATAGCTACGTTTTCAGGACTCTGGTTCCCTATCTCATATATTGTTGGAAGGTCCGGAAGGGATGGAATCCTCTTTTTCTCCAAAGCAACTATGGGGATGATATCCCCGGACTCGATCAACGCCATTGCCGCGGCTGCCGGAGGAGGAGCCCCGTCAACTTCCCCCCTGACCGCTGCCAGGAGTTCGTTGGAAGTACCAGCATAGCCCGTGATAAGTTCTATCTCCTTGCCCAAAACAAGAGAAAGGCACCTGATCCTCATGGCTTTGCCGCTGTTGGGGGTATCCAACGCAAACTTCACCCTGCCCATATTTGCGATGTCCTCAGCTTTTGTTATACCGCTGCCTTTACCAACCACCAGGATCTGGGGCTGAACCGTTATTACACCGATATAGTTGAATTTAGACAGGTCGTAACGTACACTCGATGGGTCAAAAGCCTGCTCCAGGACCGGAGACCGGGTAATCACCTGCCAGACAGTCAGTCCGTCATTCCTGTTCCTTATCTGTGTAAAAAGGACTTTACCGCTGGCGCCTGAAATGTTCCGTACAACCATGTTTGCTCCCAGGTGTTTTCCCCAGAACGGGGTTAACATCCGTGCCCATGAATCCTGTCCGCCGCCCGGTGAATGACCTACCGTATACTCAATGGTCTTTCCCTTATAAAATGCCGCGGCGGTGTTTACCGCCTGGGTGGGAGCGGGCTGCGCCGTTGGTCGTACCGGTGCCGGAGCGGGTGCCGACGTCCTCGTTGGCGCCGGGGCAGCCGTAGTTGCTGAAACCGGTGGAGCCATGGTAGGGGCCGGCTGAGGAGCGGGTTGGGGTGTAGCCTGCTGCCCGCATCCGGATAACAGCACCAACAGGACCAGTATGATTGCTGAAAAACTGTAAAAACGCCTTCTCATATTTTCCTCCTTTTTTTTACCAGAATTATTTTAAATTTGTTAACCTTTAAAAATTTTAACCGCTGCTAACTTAACTTTATGCAAACTTAAGCCACCTGAAAACCCTTCCCGGAAAAGAATTGGTTTGAGATTAACATATTTTTCTTTTTATTACAAGCTTCTATATATTTAACGTTTTTCCCCACTTTGTCCGGATTTGTTCTTCCAGTTCTTTGCTCATCTTTATAGCCTTGGGGAACCTCTCCTTCCATTCATAAGGCTTACAGGCATTGATGATTGCCCTGGAAGTCATGTACGACTCTGTTGGCTTCCTGACAATCGGGTCCAGGGGAATACTGCGCATTTCCCTTATGATGTCTATATCCCGGACAGGGTCCGTCCTTGTGCACATCGCCCAGAGGACATCATCGCTGTCTGTCGGGTCTATATCTTCATCAACGACTATGACGTAACGTCCCATGGTGTACCCGGGACATGCCGCCAGTGCCGCCTGCCGGGCATGCCCGGCGTGACGCTGCTTTATCGCTACCGTAATCAAAAGCTGCCTGCCAACGTCGCTGACCCAAACCCCTTTAACCTCCGGGACACCCGCGCTTTCCAAATCGTTGTAAAGCTTGGCGCTCCTGATGATGTCCATCATTTTGCTGTATTCATCCGGCGGCCTGTTTGGCGGGGCTCCAAGGATAATTGGATTATCCCGGTAATAAACGCGCTCGATTTCAATAATCGGCTGGTCTACTTCATCCTCGGAGCTGTAGTACCCGGTAAACTCCCCGAAAGGTCCCTCTTTGCGGGTCTTATTCAGCGGGACCCATCCCGCGATAACGATCTCGGCATCCGCCGGAATGGGCAGCCCGGTTAATTCTTCCCTTATTACCTTAACCCGTTCCTGCCTGACCGCCCCGATGAAATGGTATTCCGACCTCGGTTCATGGGGTACTTCACTACCGGCGGCGGCGAAAATTAACGGGTGCTGTCCTATGGATATGGCAATCGGACTGCGCTCACCCCGTGCCTGATCCTTATCGATGTGTACCCTGCAATGACGCCCCGGCGTCATATGAAAACCTACCGTCTTCTTATCATGTATCATCACCCTGTGGCATCCCAGGTTGATTTCCTTGGTTTCTCGGTCCCGGGTTATTTCCGCACAGCCTGTGCCTATATATCTTCCTCCGTCCAGTTCATGCCACAGGGGAGTGGGGAATTTTAATATGTCAACATCATCGCCCTTCTGAATATTTTGCAGGATGGGTCCGTCTTTAACCTCTTCGGGAGGAAACTGGTCCAGGGCGCTCTGCCAGACGCCGTATTTTACCCGGACTATCTCCAGCATCTCCCGCCAGGTTTTAACCCTCGGCAAATTATAAACATGGGCAAAACGGGAGGTGTTGGTAAGAGAGCCGGCCACGACTCCATACTCATCAGGGTAGTCCTTTATTTTTTTAAAGTACAGCGCGGGACGTTCCTGCCTCCTGAGGTTCAGTTCGGCAATAGCGCCCAGTTCCAGGTTCCAGTCAACATTTTCAATTACTTGCAGTTCTCCCATCTCGCCCACCTCTTTTAACCACCCCCTTAAATCAGTAGCAGCCATTGAATATCCTCCTTTGGATAATTATTATGCAATAAAATAATTTGAGAAATTATTAAAGATTATCTCGGGGACCGGGCACCAAAACCTTTGTTTTCAAACCTTGCCCGATTTCCTCATGGCGGTTAGTACCTTTTCCTTGGTAATAGGCAAATCTTTTACCCTGATTCCAACGGCATTATACACCGCATTGGCTATCGCCGGAGCCGTGGATACCAGCGACAGTTCTCCGACACCTTTTGCCCCGAAGGGGCCTTCAGGCTCTGCAACCTCGACTATTATAGTTTTACTGTTACTTATCAAAGGCATATCGGTAGCCATGGGAATACGGTAGTCAGTGAATTTTGAATTAACCACGCCACCTGAACTATTAAACACAATTTCTTCGTACAGGGCCGAGCCGACACCCATACTGTCGCCCCCTTCTATCTGGCCTTCAACTATCAAAGGATTGATAGCCTTGCCTACATCACAGGCAATGCCGCTCCTTAATAATTTTATCTCCCCCGTCTCGGTATTAACCCCGACTTCGACTGCGTTAGCGATATGAGAGTAGCTGAAAACACTGCGTTCACTCTGTCCGGTCTCCGGGTCTTCTCTTGCCGAAGACCCGGTAAAAGCCCCCTTACCCAGGACCTCGCCTCCTTCGAGAGGCACTCCCATCGGAGTAAAGAGTTCGGTTATTTTCAGGGATTTTTCAGGCGCTTCCTTTACGAATATTCTGCCTTCCCTTGTATCAAGGTCCCATGCGCCCAACTTCGGAGCGGCCATCTTATAGAGTTGCTGTTTGGCATCATCACAGGCAATGACTATAGCATTGCCGTAGTGAACCAGGGAGCGGCTGGCCACTGTTCCGAAATCAAAGGGGCAAATATCGGTATCCCCGCTTACCATCCTTACCTGTTCGACGGGTATTCCAAACTGCTCAGCGGTTATCTGAGCGAGGGTAGTCTTTATTCCCTGTCCTAATTCAACCGCGCTGTACCTGAGTTCGATCACTCCGTCAGGCCATACCTTTACAATAACCACCGTTGTTGACCCGGCAATAACAGATTTATTACCGATGGCAATACCCTTCCCTGTCTTCCAGGGTCCTACCGGCCGGACCGGCTTTTCTCCCCAGCCTATCCATGAGGAGACTTTATCCAGGCACTCCCTTACGCCTATGCTGCGCGTGACCATGCCGCTGGCGTCCTTTTCACCTTCATTTAAAATGTTTTTAATCCTCAACTCCAGCGGGTCCATTCCCAGTTTTTCCGCGATGATATCCATTTGCTGCTCAATGGGCCACTGGATTTCCGGGCAGCCAAACCCCCGAAGAGCCCCCGTCATGGGAAGGTTGGTATAAACGCTGTATGAATCCAGCTTAAAATTAGGCACCCGGTAGGTACCTACGGCTCCAGCGGCGGCACGCCTGGCTATCAGGACTCCCTTTTCACTGTATAAACCGATGGCCAGGATTACCCTCATCTCCCTGGCCGTTAAAGTACCGTCCTTTTTTACCCCGTCTTTGATATCTATTGAATACGGTACCCTGTGGCCTCCGAAAACAAACATCTCCTCCCTGGTGAAAATAAGTGAAACCGGTTTTCCGGCCTTTCTGGCCAGCAGGGCAGCGATAGGTTCTGCCCTGACTCCTCCCTTACCGCCATAACCTCCACCGATATAAGACGATAACACCCTTACCCTGGATGGTGAAAGCTTTAGAACTTTACTCAACACGCTTTTTAAATCATAGACCATCTGGTTGGATGACATCACCGTCAAATTGCCATCGGGCTCAAACCAGGCAACCACCACATGCGGCTCAAGCTGGCAGTGCTGCATCCTGACCGTTGTATACTTGTTTTCTACGACCAGGTCGGCCTCTTTAAAGCCCCTTTCAACATCACCGCTACGGACCTTGTAAGTCTGGCATACATTAGCCCTCTCAGGGTCAAGGCGGATGGGCATACCCGTCAAAACTTTGTACGAAGGCAAATCAGGGTGGACCACCACAGGCTGATCCTTAGCGAAAGCTTCCTCCCCGTCAAACACAGCCGGTAATTCCTCATATTCGACCTTGATAAGTTTAACGGCGTCTTCCGCAATTTCAACCGTATCGGCGGCCACGGCCGCGACAGGGTCTCCTACGCAGCGGACAAAGTTGTCAAGACACAATATATACTGGTCACCCAGGTGAGGAGATATGGAAACAGGAGGAACGTCGTCGGGAGTTAAAACAGCCCTAACTCCCGGCAGTCTTTCAGCCTTCGAGGTATCTATCCCGAGTATCCGGGCGCTGGCATGGGGGCTTCTCAGGACGCTGGCATGGAGCATACCCTCAACCCTGAAATCGGCGCTGTACCTGGCTTTACCGGTTACTTTCTCAAGGGCATCCAGCCTGACAACACTTTTCCCTATAACCTTGAAATCTTCCATTATAAAATTTCCTTCAAATAAACAGGAAAGTTTTGGTCAACATAATAGTGTAGTGTCTCTAATATCTCTTTACAATTTGCGGTGCCATTGGTGTCATTCCCGCTTTCGCGGGAATCCAGAGCAACAGACTGGATTCCGGGTCAAGCCCGGAATGACAAAGATTGTAAGGCCATTTATGAGACACTACACTATTATGTTGACCAAAACTTTCCTGTTTATTTGAAGGAAATTTTATAATGGAAGATTT
>JAUYHV010000286.1 GCA_030689845.1 Dehalococcoidia bacterium | reverse complement strand
TGGTGTCATTCCCGCGAAAGCGGGAATCCAGAGCAACAGACTGGATTCCGGGTCAAGCCCGGAATGACAAAGATTGTAAGGCCATTTATGAGACACTACACTAGCCTTTGCCGCGGTATCCAGAGAATCGATAAAGTCCTCTACAGGAGACTTGCCAGCTTCCGACTGGTAGTATTCAATACTCCACACTACAGGTGGTAATATAACAATATTGTTATATTTTGTCAAGTCCTTTTCGCTACCTATGCCAACCTCCACGTCCTGGAAGCTTTTCTTTTATATTAAAGGAACGGATTGGATGTGGCGGTAAAATTTTGAGTAAAATCCGGAAAAACAATCTGTTCTTCTCTTAAAGGCATTTGTGGAGAACAGTTTGAAATCACCTCCGACACGGTGTTTTTTGGACATGGCTTCCCGATAGTTTTATAATTGTAGCTGGTTGTTATTTCTTATGGAGGTTTTTGAACTGCGGATGTTGCAGTGAAAAGACTATAGTTTTATTCATCAATCCGGAGGGTAATCGCATTTATTATGGAAATAACTTTTATCAAGGCCAGGGACCTGCCCGAAGCCTGGTTCCGCTGCCTGCGCAGCACACTGGAAAAAGGGCGCGAATATGTCATCGACAGGGGAAGCTGGGTCGGGCACAAGCGAAAGGAACTGGACATGGCGGTGATTCAGGTAGAAAGGCCGTCTATGCGGCCGCTGATACCGGATGTCAAGCCGGGAATACCTCCCCCAACCTCCATGGACTACATTGAAGACTACATGTCCTATTTAATGACCTCCCTCCGGGCGGATAACGAGCAGTATACCTACGGGGAAGACCTGGAGATTCAGATTCCCGAGGTAATAAAAATGTACCGGGAACAGGGCCATAATACCAACCAGGGATACATGACAGTGGGTAAACCCCAGTCCATTTTCCTCGAGGACCCGCCGTGCCTGAGGGGCATAGACACCCGGATCAGGGACGGCAAGCTGAATTTTATAATGTATTTCCGTTCCTGGGACCTCTGGGCCGGTTTCCCTTCCAACCTCGGCGGGATACAGCTCTTAAAAGAGTTTATGGCCTGCGAAATAGGCGTGGAAGACGGGGAAATCATTGTTTCCAGTAAGGGCCTCCACCTTTATGATTACTGCTGGGACATTGCCAGGGCCGCGGCAGGGATAGAAGGTTTGCAGGGAAATCTTGTTTGAACGCAGTCACCG
>JAUYHV010000284.1 GCA_030689845.1 Dehalococcoidia bacterium | reverse complement strand
AATCGGCTGTCTCATCTCATCCTCCTCTGCTCCCGGGCCAGGGCGGCTGAGGAGCACGGACAAGGTAGGTGTCTGTGCGTCCGCCCCGACCCGAGATGTTTTTGCAGTTGTTTTGGTGGTTTCCATGATCCGCGCTCCTCAACCCCCTAGAGAAGCAAATCCCATGCCACAATTTCTAAAATCGTAACCCATTGAAAACACGCAACTCAATGTGTAGGTTTTTTACTACTGGCCCAAAATTGTCACTTTTGGAAAAATAACCCCAATGAAATCAATACGGCAATAAAAGTCCAGGTGACAAAAAATGTCAACCGTCGGGGAAAACATTCGGCGTAAGCCTGTTTTTTATGTCACGATTCCCGCTTTATAATTCCTAAAGTTGTAACCCACTGAAAACATGGAACTCAATTAAGACCCGAATTCCGGATTCATTTCATAAAGGACTGCCTGGATGGTATGATATGGTAGTGATCTCTTAGGAGGGTGGCCATAAGGAGGAGGAAAAATGGTTGTACTGATAGTCAGACAACCCTGGTGGACCTGCAAAGACATAGGTTTACGATACGGGGTTCAGGCCTGTACGGTTCGGGGCTGGTTAAAACTGGCGCGCCGAAGAGGGGCTGGACCTGATCCTCACCAGGTGCGCTTGGTGAGGCGTGGCAGGTGGTGTAGAGTGTTAATGCTCAAAGACAGCTATGTTGACAAACTTTTCGAGGCGAGCCACCCCGAGTCGTTTTACCTGCTGAAGAAGCTGCTCAAAAAGTAAACAGAGTATTCGTGTCACCGCGTTGTTTTGGCCATGCAAAAAACGGCTATTTGGGAAGGGGATGGGGGGGATAAGAATCTTAAGAGCGGGGGGGAAGGGGCACCCTTTAAAAAACCTTGTCATTTCTCGCAATCATGACCCACCCCCCGAGGCCGTGCCGGACCATGATCGCATCCCAAAGGAGGATGCGAGATGGTCTATCAGGAGCACGGTATGTGGGAAGTGTTGGAGGTTCTCCGGCGGGGTCACCAGGGGCAGAGTCT
>JAUYHV010000271.1 GCA_030689845.1 Dehalococcoidia bacterium | reverse complement strand
AAAGAATGTAAATCATAATTTGAAAAAGTCACCTGAAACGCCAGGCGGTAAAACCCACGAAATTATGTTTATGCCTGATTGTTACTATTTTGTTCTGTAAAAAAACATAAGCCGGGTTAAACCGGATACCGGGTAAACATTAACCCCGGCCAGTGTCCGCCGATTTTATGTCAGGCGCCGGGTCTCAACCTCATTCCGAGGGCGCGGGCTATGACAGCGACCCCGATACAAATCACGGTGATGATTAACCCCACGACCATTCCTTTTTCCGGGGACATTCCTATGTAATGTTCCAGCATCAGGATGGACAGCACCCGCCACTTGGGTGAATAAAGTAACACAATAAGGGAAATATCCCTGATGGCGCCCAGGAAGATCATGACTGCTGTTGCGACGTAAGTTGGAATAAGCAAAGGCACCATGATACGCCTGAAAGTGTATAACCATGACGCTCCGGACATCTTGGCTGACTCTTCCAGTTCATTGCTTATCTGGACCATGGTGCCGTCCATGACGCGTACACCGACAGGCAGCTCCTTTATTATCATGGCCAGGATAAGGATGTACAGAGTGCCGTACATGGCTTTAAACAATGGGATTCCGCCCAGGAAGACCCAGAGCAAGCCTACTGCCAGGAGCAGCCCCGGAACTGCCCAGGGAAGCCAGGACATGAAATCAATTAATCCCTTGCCGCGTAGCTTGGTACGAATGTTGATGTAGCTGAGGAACGAAAAGAAGGTCATCCCGATGACGGCGGCGGAAACGCTCATTATCATGGAATTCCTGAAAGAACGGAAGAACAGCGGGTCGTTGAGTACTGCTCTCCAATGGTCCAGGGTCCAGGGGTCGGGCAGGTCGAACATGCCCGAAACTTTCATAAAGGTACCGACAACAAGTATGGTAAAGGGAAGAATGAGGAAAACAAAGGCATAACCAAGTACAAAGGCCAGGGTGGCATATCTCCATTTACCCAGGCGAATCGCTGAAGTCTTATAACCTTTCCCTGTCACCGTGGTATATTGCCGCCGTTGAATCACCCAGCGGTTAAAGAAAACCAGTCCTATCACCACGAACATGAAAATGGCGCTCAAGGCCATCGCCGGCGGGTACTGGGGTGGTTCCCATCGCAGGAGGTCGTAAACTTTTGTCGAGTACACGAAAATCTTGGCCGGCATACCCAGGAGAAGCTCAACTTCGAAAGATTCCAGGGACTTGATAAAGCCGAGCATGGTGGTTCCCATGACGGCGGGGAGGAGCAGGGGGACGGTAACCCTTATAAGAGTCGTAAGGTTGCTGGCGCCTGACATCCTGGCTGATTCTTCCAGGGCGGCATCCATGTTGCGGAAGGCGGGCGCAAACATCAAGACCCTGACCGAGACGGAGTAGGCGATGTGTGCCCAGATAATACCATAGAAAGAATATATATCCATGAGGGGCTTATTAATGAAAGGAAGCTTTTGCAGCCAGACGTTAAACAACCCGTAGCTGGGGTCGAGCAATAATATCCATCCCATGGTCATAGGGAGAATGGGAATAAAGAAGTTAATCCACATCAGGATTTCCATGGTCCCTTTCATAGGGGTATCTGTTCTTATCAATATCCAGCAGAAAAATACCGCAAGAATCATGGTAATGATAGTGCGGGTAAGTCCCAGGGCAAGGGTGGTGCCGAGGGCTTTTATAATAGT
>JAUYHV010000253.1 GCA_030689845.1 Dehalococcoidia bacterium | reverse complement strand
TCCCGTTTTGAAATGTATGTCCCCGTGGGATTGTTAGGATTGCACAGGAATAACCCTTTAGCCCCGTTTGTTCTGGCCAGGGCAATAACCTCAGCGGTGTCCAGGGGAAAATCAGGGCTTTTTAAAACCACCTTGACGGGCAGGCTGCCTGCCATTAGGGAGGCAGTTTCATACTCCCCGAAGGTCGGTTCGATGATAACGACCCGGTCCCCGGGGCTGAAATATGCCGCGGCGCAGAGCCAGAGGACTTCCGATGACCCGTTCCCGACAAGAATATTGTCCGGCTGAACTTTGAGGTTCTCTGCCAGGGCGCGAGTTAACTCGCGGGCCCCTGAATCCGGGTAGGTCTCAATAGAAACGGCCGTAAGTTTTTCCATCAACCCGGGAGGAGCTCCCAGGGGGTTAATCCCCGTGCTGAAATCTATTATCGATTCCGGCCGGATACCCAGTTCCTCAAGTTCTGCGTAATTGAGTCCGCCGTGAGTAACCGGCTTAATCTTTTCCAGCCCATTTTTAGGAGGTAATGACAAATCGGCTCCCTTCGACAATTAAACATATAAAAAGCCATATTGAACAGGATGTTCCCATGAGGGCCACCGAGCCGCGGATTTTCTCCGGAACAGGTGGACCGTAATTATCCCCCAGGGTGTAATGCCCGACTTTCTGCAATTGAATTTCCAGGCCGCCGGCGGCGGCACTCATGGGCCAGCCGGCGTTGGGACTCTCCGTTTTGCTGTGGTCCCTGGCCATTATCCGCCAGGCCAGGGGTCCGTTTTTGCGGGACAAATACGCGGCAGCCACCATTGCCAGGGCGGTTATCCGGGCGGGGACCCAGTTCAGTACGTCATCCATCCGGGCAGCGGACTTTCCCAGGAATTCGAATTTTCCGTGATAGCCTATCATAGCGTCACAGGTATTGAGCACCCTGTAAAACAGGGCTCCGGGAACTCCTCCCAATAAAAAGAAAAAAAGGGGCGCGACAAAGCTGTCGCTGCTGTTCTCAGCCACGGATTCCACCGTAGCCGCCACCAGCAGCGGTTCGTCCAGATTGCTTACGTCCCGGCTTACCAGGGAACGCATTTGGTAGCGGGCTTCTTCTATCCTTCCTTTTTCAAGCAGGGTCCTTATTTTCACGGCGGATGCCGCCAGCGCCCGAAAAGAAAAAGAGCTTTTTAAAAGCCAGGCACTGACCACAAGAAAGATTACAGTATTAAAACCTTTTAAAAATGCCAGCAGGAAATATGCCGGAACCGCGAACAGCAATGCACAGAAAGCCACGATGAACATCCCGTAAAGGAACTGGCCGGTTTTTCCGGATGCCGGTCCCCTGGCCTGGAGAAATCCGATGATTTTTCCCGCCCATACCACGGGATGGAGCAGGCGTGGTGGTTCTCCCAGAGCCAGATCCCAGGTAACTGCCAGTGATAAAATCAGAAGGGACATAATATAGATAAACTATATTATATCTTAAATACGGCCTTCAGGGGGCATGCCTGGATGCAACTGAAGCAGCCCCGGCAAAGGGAAGGATCTCCGTACACATAGGGGACTTCATAGGGAGCTTCCTGTTTGATGAGCTTGCGGGGGCACTCCGGAAGGGCGGCACAGGTTCCGTTACCGCACTTTTCCGGGTCGCACAGATCGTTATCTATAACAGCGGTTTTTCTTACCATGGCACTGCAATAATTAATTCGGGCACAGCGGCAATTTTAGCCTGCCTGTATTTGTTTTCCCTACGCCCCGTTTAGGCGGGGCATAGGGAAAGATGGTTTGAGGAGAAAACAGGATATCAATTATTTGTTTCGGAAGCCAACGGCTTCCCGGGTTTACCCTCAGCCAAAGCTTATGCCGCGGGCACCTGAACCCTCGTATTGCCCGCAGTCCTCTTCTTTCCCGGCGGTGCTTACGGAAGAAGGTAATCTTTCCGTTTCCCTGCTGCCGCACTTGGGGCACTGCTGGGGTTCTACCAGGATATACCTGAACAACCTTTCGAAAACGCACCCGCACTTGGAACATTTATATTCATTTAACGTAACGGCATTGATCAGACTACTTTTTACGGTAATCATAGTCTTTAATTAATTTGAAATTCCCCGCCTCACACGGCGTGCTCGGCGTCGCTAACCAGGACATTGTGGTCCTCGAGTCGTTGCAGTAAAAAGTCCTGGACCAGGCTGCACGCCTCGCTTATCCTGGCGCTTCTTAAAGAATAATAGATATTGACACCCTCCCGCCGCGTGGAAACTATACCCTGGTTTCGCAGCACGGCCAGGTGCTGGGAAACATTAGCCTGGCTGCAGCCCATGTTTTTACAAATCTCACCGACGGACATTTCACCCTTTTTAAGGGCTGAAAGTATCATCAGGCGTTTAGGTTCGGCCAGACAGCGGCATATATCGGCCTGGAGTTCAAAAATACCTATCGTGAGTTACCTCCCGATTGATTCATTAATACATTCATATACTATTATATAATTATACTATTATACTTATATTTGTCAAGTCCTATTGCTAACCGAAATGGAAAAGATTTTTTAGGAACTTCCTCAGAGTGATTCCAGCGTGATTACCGTTACCCCCTCGCCACCCTCCGAAGGCATGCCGCCCCTCATGGATTTCACCAGGGGGTGGATGGAAAGTTGCTTCCGCACAAAATCCCGCAGGGTCCCCGTCCCCTTGCCGTGGATAACCCTGACGGAACTCAGTCCCGACAGGAAGGCCTGGTTCAGGTAGGTGTCAAGTTTTTCCAGTGCTTCCTCGGTTTGTAACCGGCGCAGGCGGATCTCACCCTCGGCTATTCCCGGGGAAACACCGGCGTTTCTTTCCGGTATTCCGTATTTAGATAATTTCCCTGGCAATTAGTTTCCTCTATTTATCTTGCGGTATATTCGCTTCGTATAACTTTTTATTTAACGGTGTCCAGGTTTTTTATTGTCCCGATGGAACATTTGAATTGCCCTGCGAATTCCGACTAACCTTTGTTGTCTACCGTATTCCCGTATCTATGTCTATATTTAGCAGGGTCTTTTTACCGGAATATATTTCAACGGTCTCAGGCACATCTCCGCTGCTGTCGATGCCCAGGTGGTTGATATCCACCAGGTATTTTCCGGGACTGAGCTGCACGCTGAATGCCCCTTCGGCCTTCTTATCTATCTGCTGGATATCGACCTCCGCCACCAACTTTTTACCCTTTTCATCATAAATATTTATCTTCCGTGAGTCGAATATACCAGCAGGCACAGGCGTTTCAAACCCTGGTCGCTCCACCGGCGACAGGGGACCTATGGTCACCCCGCCCTCAAGAATTCCTTTGCCGGAATAAACCGGTGGGCATGACATGATGAGGAGCATACCAGCCATGATTATCCCGGGAACCGCCAATATCCAGCGGTTACGGCGTATATTTATATAAGTACGTTTCCGTGTTTTCATCTGAAATTATCGTTAGTACAA
>JAUYHV010000175.1 GCA_030689845.1 Dehalococcoidia bacterium | reverse complement strand
AGGGGGTAGCCGCCCGGACCGATGACCAGGCCCCTTACATGATAGGTGACTACCTTTTGAACCTGCAGGACAACAAATTTGATAATTACAACAAGGAATTCAAAGAGTGGGTACCCTTGGAGGAGTGGCAATTTGCTGCCCTTCTCTGGGACGTAATGGACCAGGACCGGCAGCCCGAGCCGGGAGACCAGGTAGCCTGGGGTCTCTCCCGTCTCTGGGGCGTACTCTCCAATGTTAGTAGCTGGACCGTCCGGGGTCACTATGAGGCACTCAAGGCTGAGGCCGGTGAGCCCCTTCCCGGTCCCCAGGACTCACCCACAGCACTGGACCGTCTCTTCATCCTCCATGGCTTCTACTCTAATACGAACGGCGTTGCCGGCTGGCAGCAGGGGGAACCTATCGGCTATCCGGACAGTTGGAAGCCGCGGGCCGCCCCATCGGCCAGTTGGGGACCGGCCCAGCATCCGGCCGGCGTCCGCTTCAGCCCGGCCGTCCCCCAGTACCTGTGGCTCGAACCCGAGCTGCCTGCCAAGGTCCCGCCGCCTAATATAGCCGAGCTGACGGTCTATCCGACCGACGGACGCTCGCCCTGGAAGGCGCCACTCCGGGCAGCTCCGGACGGGCGCTTCCCCCTGTTAGTGCCGCCCGGCGCGGAACGGATTCAGCTCCGCCTGCTCGTGCCCGGCTTCCAGGTGGCTCCCCTGGAGTTTACCCGCTCCAACTATAAGGCCGTTATAGAGAAAGGCACTGTGGTTGTCCGGGCTAAACCCGAGGTTCAGCCCAGCCCCGTTGGTTCACCGGGCAACTTCAACCTCCGACGCGAGGAAGCCTCAACAGTGACCCTCACCTGGTCGCCGGCAAAGGGGGTTGACCATGTGGTCGTAGTCCGCGGCGCCAGTCATACTCCGGCGAGCCCCGGGGACGGGACAGTCGTCTACGAAGGCACCGGCTCCAGCGTGACCGATGATGGAGCTATCCTGGCAGGCACGACCTATTATGCCGCCTTCAGCATCGGACAGGACGGCGGGATATCCGTGCCGGCTATCGTAACCTCCGCGGCACCGGCGCCCCAGGCTGGCTCTTCGTCCAGTCAAGCAACAAAAGGGAGTTCGCCGCAGACCACGCTGCCCAGTGTCCCTCCGGCAGGGCAACCAAGAGGCAAGGCTCCCAGCTCAGGGACATCGGGGGTAAACTGGTATCTTATCGCAGGCGGTATAACATTTGTCTGGCTTATAGTCCTCCTGGTGCGGCGCAAGTTGAAAAAGGGATAGGTAAAGAGGGGGTGATCCCATGCCGCGTTAAAGCACGGCTGGCAGGACTAGTGTAGTGTCTCATAAATGGCCTTACAATCTTTGTCATTCCGGGCTTGACCCGGAATCCAGTCTGTTGCTCTGGATTCCCGCTTTCGCGGGAATGACACCAATGGCGCCGCAAATTGTAAAGAGATATTAGAGACACTACACTAGTTTTTGGGGAGTGGGTCAGTTTAAATTAAAACCTCAGGTTTGCCATGACGAAAATGATCGCCAGTTGGAAGATCCCCTGTACTCCTCCGAGCTTTGCATTTCTCATACCCAACCGGGAGATTTTATCTATGTCCGGTGTTTCCGATAGTAATTGCCGGAACACACGGATTTCATTGGGAAGTAGTAATCCGAATCCCTGCACAGTGAGTATGGCTACAATAGCGACTGCCGCAAAAATCCATGGATTGGCCAGCGCGGCAAATAAATTTGATGGAGATGCGTAACCAAGCCATTTGGTAAGTTCAATCCCGGAAGTTATTGTAACACCGGCCAGCACTGGCATCAGAAAGGTCATTTTAGGCACAAGACGCCTGAACAAGCCTGCGCGGTCTTTAGGCTCCATCCCGCCCAAAACCGGGCCGAGGACAAATCCCATGAACAAATCAATCCCTGTCCAGAGCGCCCCCGTCATTATGTGAACATAATTCAGGATTGTAACCGAACCGAAATTCATAGAGTATATTAAGGCTCCGGTCGGCAGAAATATTGCGATCAGGATGAAAACTGGATTTGCTGATCGGATGATGACGGAAATCGTACCTGGCTTTACCTGTTTAATTGTCATTAACTCGGCCTCAACCCGGGATTCGTTTATCCGACTGCAATGTGTTTACGATAAAAATAGTCTTTCATTTCACTTAAAATGGAGGCATACCCATAAGCATTTTCCCTAACATCCCTTTCAACATCTCCGACGGCGTAAAGTGCAGGGTAAGACCCCGGGCATCCCGGCAATGGCGTTCTAAAGGTAACTCCCGGCTGTATCCGGTTCCCCCGTGCACCTGCAATGCTTTATTGGCGACTTCGATGGCCATCTCTGTGGCATAAAGCTTGGCCATGTAAAGAGGAAGTGGAGGTGGGGGTGGAGGTCCATCGAGTTGCCGGGCTGCTGAATAGGTAAGCTCCCTCGCTGCTGCTATAGAAATTGCCATCTCCGCCAGCAAATATTGAATTCCCTGATATTGACCGATAGGTTGGCCAGCGACTTCCCGTGTCTTTGCGTGCTCGATGGCGGCATCGGCAGCTGATTGGGCGATACCCAAAGCAATACCTGCGGCGCCCAGCATGGACAGTCCGGCAAACCTTGGCATTACCGCCAGGTAACCGTTTTCAGCCCCCAGCAGATTTGCTCTGGGCACTCTGCAATTCTGAAAAATCAACTCCCCGTCTGAGCTGCCCCGCAAGCCCATGGTGTCTTCTTTTTTGCCGAAAGAGAAACCCGGGGTGCCTTTTTCAATAATAATGGCTGATAAATCGGCCGGGCTCTTAGACTGATCCGTGCGCAAAACAACTAAATACACTTCCGCCTCTTCGCTCGATGTTATGAAGTTCTTGGTTCCGTTGATCACAAAATCATCTCTATCTCTAACGGCTTTTGTCGCTATTGCGAAAGGGTTGGAACCTGATACAGGTTCAGTAGCTGCAAAAGCGGCAATTCTGTGCCCCGCTGTCAGGGCAGGGAGAAGACGGCTCTTCTGTTCGTCACTTCCAGCAGCAACCAGAGCTCTGGCTACTATTCCATTGGTGACGAACACTAAACCTGTCGAAGCGCATCCCCTGGCAATGCCTTCTGTTGCCAGTACGAAGGAAAGAGAATCGGAACCACCACCCCCCAATATTTTGGGGACGGTTATCCCCAGGAAGCCGGTCTCGGCAAGCTTTTTTAATCCGTCTCGTGGGTAACTTCCCTTTCTATCAACATCGGCAGCCCTTGGGGCAAGTTCTTGTTTTCCAATATTAAATGCCGTTTCTTGAATCATCTTTTGTTCATCGGTCAAATTCATGTCAACCCCCATTTAAGCAATAAATTTCTTTATGTATATTGGCTGGAAGGTCTGTGTCCCCACCAAATGCCTGAAACTAAATATTTGGCTTTTTCCCTCTGTATCTGGTCTTTTGTAAAATCAGATATTCTTCAATCCTAAGTTACATAGGCAAAAATCATAGCACCAATAATCTTTATCGTAAATAGCTATTTAGGACTATTAAAGGGTTTAAACTTTAACTAAGCGGGTTGACCAGCCCCGATAAATTGACTTGGAGCTATGGAGCTGGGCGAGTTTGAGAAGGAGGAAATCTTAGAGCGCTTGAACAATATTAAGCGTCCTCGCCCTGAAGATGAGCTTGGCCTAAATGACCTGCTGAAAACCAGAGAGCATCTAATAAGTCTGGCGAACGCCAGGGTCAAACTGAACGAGCTGTATGACCAGGCACAGGAATATCTTCAACATAGCACACCGGAAATAAAGGCGCCGGCCCTGGATGCTCTGGACATAAAGGTTTATGCCAGGGGTACAGATGACTTAGAGATTCAAGGTGTCATTCCGATAGAATTACCTACCATTGCACAAACATCGGGATGTTTGTGTTTCTATCGTAATATTGTACGTTTATAGGATTTTATTACTCCGGTCACAATCTGCTAAAAGGCGCGATTCAGCCAAACTACGTGGAATTCGGGCCGGTACGTCACGATACAATACGATTTTGATCAGGGTAAAAGAGGAAAAAGCTGTGCATGATAACGGGCAAAAAAGAACTTTTATTCAGGTATCCAGATGTTTGGCAGTTTTATCCGGCGTAGCCATTATTTTTCTTCGGTCCGGTCAGCCCCTGACCTTTCACAGACTAACAGGCAGTGGGGCCAAAAACCTTTACTAGGCAAGGTGCTTGACAATACCGACCACCCTTTTTCTATAAGTAAAGCGGAAATATTCTCACGGGACAAAACTGTTACGGCGTCTCTGACGCCGAACATAGTCTGGATCTTCTGCAAATGACGCCCTAGTTTACCAAGTTTAACAGCAATCCGACCGGTCCAGTTGACAACATAATGAAGAAAATTGGTCTCCAGCCAGAACAGGAAATATTTGTACCGGGGACGGGTGACGTAGTCTTTGATAATAAGTCTGCCACCGGGTATAAGAATGTCCGAAGCTTTTTTCAGCACAGTTTCCTGGTCACCGGGTGAAAGCAGGCAAAGCAGTTCAGAGACCAAAACAATGTCGAACTTTTGCTGCAGGTGGTATAGCGAGGGGTCGACGACATTAGCAACGTGAAACTCTATCCTGCTGTTTTCCTTTAAGGAGGTCAAGGCTCTGGCGATACGTCCAGCGCTGAGGTCCACACCATAAACAGAGCGCCCGGGAGATAGCGCCACCAGTATGTTTGCCAGGACGCCCCGCCCGCAGCCAAGTTCCATGATAGTATCATTTTCTCCTATCCAACGGTCGATATCTCTTACGGGAAGTTCCAAAAAACGTGTAATAATTAAAAGCTTCTCACTCAGTGTTGCGTCAGGATAGCTGTTCAACACATTCCGGTATGTCCGCCACATTTTTCTCAAGGTAACTCCTGTACTTTAATTTGCCTGTTTGTCCTTTTCCGTCAACACGGGCCCGGCATTAGTATTTGCATTATTTGTGGGTCGTTTAGTGTAAAGAAGCGCCGTATTCCAGCATAAGCCGACAACTCCCGGCAGCACTATGGACAGTAGGAAGGTTGTGAAAAAGGCCGTTGCGGCTACTTCGGCAGATATTCCTGCCGCCGGTAGCAGGAGCGCAGCCAGTCCTTCACGAATTCCAAGACCGCCGACAGTAACAGGTACGACATTTGACAGCGTTACCAGGGGTAACAGCAGGACGAATCCCCATGAATCAACAGG
>JAUYHV010000246.1 GCA_030689845.1 Dehalococcoidia bacterium | reverse complement strand
AACACTGGCCTGCACCGTTCTCCTGTCTCCAACCACGGCAATAATCACGGGCGCCACTCTCATTGGGGGCGGTTCCTCAGGCCTGTTCCTGTAAGCAGGCATCCTGAGTTCTTCAATACGGGTCCGCTCTATCTGAAACACTCGCTTGCGGTTTCCGATGAATAGCTCGGTAATCTTGTCCTTCATGGCCTGGTCTTTTATTACTATAAACTCCCACGGCTGGCCGTTAGCGCCGGACATGGCCCAGCGGGCGGCTTCCATAATCTGTGTTACCCATTCGTCGGGAATCGGGTCCGGTTTGAACTTCCGGCAGGACCTTCTGCTTCTTACCACGGCCAAAAATTCATCAAAAGAACATTTTTTCGCCATTTATGGCTCCTTCCAAGGTATTTTTTAAGTCAAATTAATATTCAAATAACCGTTTACAAGTTTTGTTGTTGCTTGTTTGCCGGCAGTACCGGCAAGCTGAATTGCCATTTTCATGGGGCTGCGCTACATAGAAAACAGCCCTAAGACTGTTTTTTCACTGCATACGGCATCTTAACTTGAAATCCCTTTGCCGCCATTTCCTTTTCAAACAAAGCTCCTATTTCAGGGTCTTCGACCTCGTATTCAATCTGGTCCCCCGCATTGTAGAGGCTTTCAGTACTCATCGATGTCCTGCCCATAGAGTACTTGCGGCTCCCGGAGAATTTCAAGGCTACGTACCTGGCCGGTTCGCTTCCGGTATTAAAGTGCTGGTGGAACCATCTTCCCGGTGGAACGAAGAAACTACCCTCCTGCCAGGGAACGTGAACCCTCTGGCCGCCCTCGGGCCACATCAAAGAGTAACCCTGGCCGCCTGCTATTATTATGTTCGCACCCGGCCCGTGACGGTGCGCTTTTTTGTAACCCCCCACCGGGAATTCTGATATGTGGGCTGCCATGGTGCCGTTAGCCATTTCAAAAATAACTGAAGAGCCTCCTCCTCCCCTTACTTTCAACTCGAAGAGCTTGAAGTCCCGAACATCCGGAATAAGATTACTTTCCCAGGACCTGACGGTCTGGTTCGCCACGCTGTATAATTTGCCCCTGGTGCTGAAGTAACCTTCCTCCCCGCTAAACCTGTCCTTAAAGACGTAGCTGTTGTTGAAAATAAAATCGATGTTATGGTACAGGTTTATGGTCAACGGAGCATTGGTAGACCCGAGGTATCTTACCGGCTTATCCCCCTGCCCGTTAAAATGCTGGTACGATGCATTCAGAGGTATAGCGAACAGACTTCCCTCCTGCCACTCGAAGGTTTGTTTCGGCCCGCCTTCGTTCCAAATGGTGGTCGCGCCCCTTCCCTGCAATATCAGGACAAACTCTTCAAAAAGGTGTTTCTGCGGTTTGAGGCTCCCACCCGGCGCTATTTCACAGACATAACTGTCCGTGGACTGCTCGCCGCCGATAAGGTTGATAAAGCAGCCCTTCCCACCCTTCCTGGCCCACGGCCCCAGATTAACCCGGGAAAGGTCCTCAACGGAGTATCCCCGGTATACCGGTATGTTTTCAGACTGCAGCCAGCGCTCGTAGCTGCTAACATCACCGGAAAGTTCCCCGGCAAGTTGTTCATCGGACACCATGGACATTTACAGTACCTTCATTTCCTTGCCGATATTATTTAAAAAGGGGAACCCTGATGAGTTGATCGAATATTTACCGGGTTCCCCTTTTTAAAGTCACCCTTTATTTTATTACGTCAAATTTCCGCAGCAGACTATCGACGTAACCGACAATCTCGGGAGAAACCTGAAGTGCCTCGTTAATTAATTTCTCCGTGTCTTCGCCGACATCAACTTGGTAATCTTCTCCGAAGACCTTGTGCAGCATGTCGTGGAACTTCGGGTCTGCGTCTGCTTTGGCATAGGCATCCCGCATAGTCTTGACTATGTTATCGGGTGTGCCGGGCGCTACCAGAGTGGCTTTATACACCACCTGGGGCAAAATACCTGCCATAAAAGCTGTCCAGGGGTCACCGGAGGGTTTCCTGTCTCCGAGTAATTCCTCAAATACCGGCACGTCGGGCCAGTCGGTTCTCCGTTGGAATTTCCCCTGTTTGAACCTGCCGACCTGCGCCAGTGGCTCCGCGACACCTTCTTCCATGAGTATCTTCAGGTTGGGACCGCCATCCAGGAACAGGTCCAACTCACCGCGCCGCACTGCCATCATGGTCTCACCGGTGCCCGCAAAACCCGACAGCCAGCGCACGTTCCATCCCAGGAACTCCCGTCCGTAGAGGGGTATCATGTTTGAGGTTTCAGAGCCGTCCCTGGTGCCCATAACCAGGGGCTCGGCAGATGGGTCGGTCAGCTTGGCCCGCATACCTTTACGGATGCCGATGAGGCCTCCGGATGAGCCGACATTACCAAGGGCCGGCATCTTGAGGGTATCATATTGGACAATATCCCTGGCCCTCTGCTGGGCGGCAAAAAGAGAAGATGAAACCTGGATCATACTCATGCCATCTGGTTTGGCCTTCAGGTAGAAGGAGTTGAGGGCTATAACTCCTCCGGCGCCGGGCTGGTTGCGGACGACGGCTTTCGGGTTCCCCGGAAGATACCTTGGAAGGAATGACGCTACAACCCTTCCGGTGGAATCCGTTCCTCCCCCGGCATCTGAGGTAATTATCATCTCCATGGTTTTCCCGGCCCAGGAAAACGCCTCAGCGGGCTTGGGCGTTACCGGCGGAGGAGTGGATGGGCGCTGGGTGACAACCGGGGCGGGTGCTGTCCGAACAGGAGCCTGAGGAGCCTGGGTAACCACAGGGGCCTGTGTGGCTACCGGTGGCGCTGCCGGTGCGGGTGTTGCCCCGGGGGAGCAGGCAGCCAGTACCAGCACCGCCAGGATAACAGGTAGAATCCCAATTTTTAACCTTTTCATTTACACTTTCTCCCTTCTTAAATGAGATTTTTTACCTTGAGGCACAACACTATTGTAGACTATTTATCCGGTGAAAATCCTGGTTCAATTCGATTGAATGAAAATTAAACGACCAGTTTAATTATCTCCTGAAAAACACCCGACTTTTGAGCTGACTCTATAATCAACTAACATTTTGCTTTATTTACCGTATATCATTGAAAGTGTCCGGCTCTTCAACTGCACTAATTCCATGCTTTCGCGTTGCGATTTTTCAGCCTAACACATTTTCCTTGATTAAAGCAACTCTAAACACCGCTTTTTCCCAGGAAATAATTTATGGTTCAGAATGTATTATGGAAGCCCGGCTGCAAGGATTAAGTATTTACCACTCAGGGTAAAAAAACTTGTATCGCGCCCGAATACCCAGTAGGTATAATGCCCCCCGGCTCAACAGGGATCGAACATCTTGCTGGAACTACATATAATCATGTGCATGTGAAGAATCCTGTCCATGATTGCCTCTGGACGAAATATTAAATAAATACAGTGTATGCTAAAATAATGAACCTGAAAGTTACCCTCGGCTGAAACGTTAACAAAAAATACAGGAAGAGGAGTTCACGGAAATGGTCGAACGAATATCCACCCGGAAAAGGGAGCCTGAACCGGCAGAAAATCTTTACGAGCAATCCATGAGGGCGGTAAACGAGAACCTGAGACAGCGAATGGAGGGAAAGGTTATCGTAAAGTGGGACGAAGGACAGTTTGAGCAGGGGCGTATGGGTTTTGCCAAGTACCTGCTCCACAGGAAGGACTGGGACAAAGTAGGCACACCCGGATGGCATATTTTCATAAATCGTATCCGTACTCACGGAGGCCTGCACAACCACCAGGGCGGCCTGGTTATTTATGTCCTGGAGGGAGAAGGATATTCCACAGTGGATGGCGTCAGGTACGACTGGGAGGCAGGGGACCTCGTGGTACTTCCGATTAAACCCGATGGTGTTGACCACCAGCACTTCAACACGGACCCTAACAAGCCGGCTGAATGGATCGCCTTCGTTTTTTACCCGATGTGGGAAGCCGTAGGTGTGGGAATGGTCCAGAAGCAGGAGCATCCCGACTGGGCAAAGGGCAAATGACCCGAAAAATAATCCCCGCAAAATCTTTGATTTTGCGGGCCTCCTCTCCACAGGCAGAGTATTGAGTCCCGCCTTTGGCCAAGGGGGCTGACGTAAATATTCACACCGAATGAGACTTAAGAATGGAACAGGCAAAAAATAGCGCACCGGTGGACCTGACCGGATTACCTCCGGAAACCATCGTCCAGGGAACCGGCCTCGCCTGGATGAACCTGGAAAAGCCCACCCGGCCGCAGTTGGAGAAGTTAGCTGAACTGTACGGGTTTCACAGCCTGGATATAGATGACTGCCTCTCCCGGCTTCAACTCCCCAAGGTTGACGAATACAACGAATACCTGTTCATAATCATGCACTTCCCCGTATTTAATAAAAAAACCCGCATCATCAGCCCCAGCCAGGTCGCTATTTTCTACGCCAAGAATTTCCTTATAACCATTCATACCGGCGACCTCAAGTGCCTCAGCAACCTGTTCAAAGAATGCAAAGATGATGATGAGACACGCAAGGAATGCCTGGATAATGATGCAGGTTATCTTTGTTACAGGATCGTCGATGTCCTGGTTGACGACCGTTTCCCCATGCTGAACAAGGTGCTGCAGAAGCTGGACACAGTCGAGGACCAGGTCTTCGACGAGAACATAGATGCCGTTCATGAAGTGGCTATCCTGCGCCGGGATATTTCCGGCCAGAGGCGGATTATCTGGGCGATGAGGACCTTGATGGTGGACCTGGAGCACAGGGCACAGCGCTTTACCGACACGGACCTCAAGGTCTACTTCGGAGATATCAACGACCACTTGAAACGTATCTGGGGGACCCTGGAAGAAGCCCGGGACAGGGTGGAGATTTATAAAGACGCCGACTTTATTCTGAGCCAGGACCGCCTCCAGAAGATCATGGCCATCCTGACGGTAATCACGGCAACCATGCTTCCCTTTGCCCTGATTTCATCCATCTACGGAATGAACGTGCCGCTCCCCGGCACCGGCGTCCAGGACACCCATGTCGTGGGCTGGATACTCCTGGGCATAATGACTGCCATCGCCGCCGCTCTTTTATACATCTTCCGCCGACACCGCTGGTTTTAATCCCAACTGACGGCCGGGCTTCGCCTGACCTTCTTTTTCATTCCTAAGAAACTATTGGGCATTCGAGACCACAACCGCAGTAATTCTCTTAAATACTGTTTCAGGTTCCGGTCATATAACAACATTTTTAAATAAATCCCTCTCAATCTCCCTTTACGAAAGGGGAAGTTTTTTTTACTTTTGGTAAAAGGAAAAGCTTAATTATTACCCCTTTGTAAAGGGAGAAGCCTGATTTTTACCTTTTCTAAAGAGTGAGGCTCTTTCCCCCTTCTGGTTAAGGGGGCACTCCCTCTCCCCCTTTACCAAAGGGGGATTAAGGGGGATTTTTCACTCCATTACTCTCATATTTTCCAATACGTTTTCAACCACATTACCCTGTTGTAAAGAGGGAGGCTTTATGACGGTTAAAAACCCGCTATTCGATACGCCGTCACTGTTATGTATTGACTTTATCCAGGTATCGGGGCTATATTTGTGTCAAATTCTGGGACTTTGACCGGGCTGGGAAAACAATTTCATGCATACGGATACAACTTTTATAACCACCGAGGGAGAAAAGAACCTCAAAGAGAGATTCCGGGTATTGATTAAAGATACACGGTGTTTCGATGTGCTGGTCGGTTACTTCTATTCCAGCGGATTCTACGCCCTATATAAGTCCTTAGAAGCCGCCGAGAAGATAAGGATTCTCATTGGAATCAGCACCGGCAAACAAACAATCGATTTAATTCAGAAAGCTCAAGCACCCGA
>JAUYHV010000244.1 GCA_030689845.1 Dehalococcoidia bacterium | reverse complement strand
CCAAGGAAAATCTGGAAAAGGCCCCGTTCTTCCGGGGTGGCGAAGCCGTACATAGCGATAACATCGTTTTTAAAGTACAGGAAGGTGTGGAGATGGACTTTCGTCCCCGCCGGACCCAGGGTTTCCACGTTTGAGGATGGGACGAAGACCTGGACACTGACACCGCCCATGCTGATAAATACCTGGTCAGTTCCCTTCCACTCCAGGGTCCCCCTTAAAGATACTATCATGATGTTTTTTTCTGGCTCATAAACCGGGCAAGGCGGCTCTGCTGCAGGTGGCAAAGGGCAACAGCCAGGGCATCGGCGGCATCGCTGGGCTGGGGTACCTGTGGTAGATTCAGGAGAATCTTGACCATTTCCTGGACCTGCTCCTTGCTGCTGGCGCCGTAATTGGTAACCGCCTGTTTGACCGTGGCGGGGGAGTACTGGAAGATGGAGATGCCCTGGTTTGCCGCAGCCAGTATGGCTATCGCCTGGGCCCGCCCCAGCGCCAGTGCCACCTTGACATTATTGCCTACAAACGGTTCCTCTAAGGCCACCACATCGGGCATGTAACGGTCGACTATCTGGACCAGTCCCAGGTATAAATTGCGCAGGCGCAACCCCAGGGGAGTGGAAGCCTGCTGGGTAAGGGCGCCGAATTGAAGGGCCGTGGTGCGCCCGTCCCTGTCCCGGACGATTCCGTAACCCATGCTCACGGTCCCCGGGTCTATTCCCATGACGCAGATTTCTCCTTCCATCCTGTGCCTCAGGCCTCCTGGGCTTTCAAGGCTTCCAGTACCTCGTCGGAATAATCGACGTTAGAGTATACTTTCTGGACGTCATCCATCTCCTCCAGCTTGTCCAGCAGACGCAGGGTAGTGAGGGCCGATTTCTCATCCAGTTTTACCATTGTCTGGGGTTCCATGGAGATCTCGGCTGAGGATATTTTGGAACCTTTTTCTTCAAGGGCGTTGCGGACCGCTTCCAGGTTTTTAGCATCGGTTATAACTTCTATGTATTCCTTTTCAATTCTCACGTCTTCCGCGCCGCTGTCTATGGCGAAAAGGCCGAGTTCCTCGGGGTCCTCGTTATCCGGCTCAAGGGTTATGACCCCTTTTGACTTGAAAATCCAGGCAACACAACCGGCCTCTCCAAGGTTGCCACCTCCGCGGCTGAAAATTGTCCGCATCTCCTGGACCGTGCGGTTCTTGTTGTCGGTAAGGGCTTGAACCAGGATAGCAACGCCGCCCGGCCCGTATCCTTCGTAAGTTATCTCCATCTGGGCGGAGCCTTCACCCACACCGGAGGCTTTTTTTATGGCCCTTTCTATGTTGTCGGAGGGCATGCTACTGTCCTTGGCCTTTTGCACGGCCAGGCGCAGATGGAAATTCGTCTCCGGGTCCGGCCCGCCCTCCCGGGCGGAAACCATGATTTCCCTGGTCAGTTTGGTGAAAAGCTGTCCCCGCCTGGCGTCGGTAACACCTTTCGCGTGCTTGATTGATGACCATTTGGAGTGTCCGGACATAACTATCCCTCCTTCCCTGTTTCTTTTTAACAGTTAACCGGTGGGCCGTCCGCCTTTTTTTAAGGCCCGGAAACCGGAACAGGCGAATGCTTTTTTACAATTAGCAGTATATTATATTATATAGGAATAACAAAAAATAGGGG
>JAUYHV010000238.1 GCA_030689845.1 Dehalococcoidia bacterium | reverse complement strand
AAAAACTAAAATGTTACAACCTTTGTGATTTTAAAAATATTGTAGTATTGTTTTATACTTTTTTAAATGTGTGGCATAATAAATTTTAGCGCGTAATTTTGCAGGCGATTCAGACTTTTTGTACGTTAATGCGAAACCTATTCTTTTACAAATTATATGTGCGATAATTATAAAATGCAGGAGGAGACATGACAACAGTAATAATAGACGGGAAGCGTGTGGAGGCAGACCCTTCGCAGACGATATTGGAAGCAGCGCGGCGGGTTGGGATACGGATACCGACGCTATGCCATGATCCGCGGCTGAAGCCTACGGGGGCATGCAGGATATGTGTGGTGGAAGTGGAAGGTCAGGGCAATTTGGCGGCCTCGTGTGCAACGCCTGTAGCGGAGGGCATGAAGGTGTCAACCCGGAGCGAAGCGGTGCTGCGTTCCCGGCGTATGAATCTGGAGTTGCTCTGGTCGAACCATCCCAATGATTGCCTTACCTGCGACAAGGCGGGGGAGTGTTCCCTGCAGAATCTGATGTATGAGTATGACGTAAAGACGTCGCGGTTTGTAAAGCAGAATCCTGTGCCTGCGCCAGATGAGTCGAATCCCTGCATTTACCGGGACATGAACAAGTGCATACTGTGCGGCAAATGTGTCAGTATTTGCGATGAAGTGCAGGGGCAGCAGGTGTGGGCGTTTTCAGGTCGGGGCATAAAGACAAGGGTGTCAACCGCCTTTGAGAAGTCGATGAAAGACGGCGGGTGTGTGTTCTGCGGGCACTGTGTATCCGTCTGTCCGGTGGGGGCGTTAATGGACAAACCGGTAATGAAGAAGGCGCGTTCATGGGAAACCAGGAAAGTGAGAACGGTATGTTGTTACTGCGGGGTAGGTTGCAGTCTGGTGCTCCATATAAAAAATAATGAGATATTACAGGTAACTGCGGATATAAACTCTGCGCCCAATTATGGGAGTCTCTGTGTTAAGGGGCGGTATGGATTTGAATTTTATTCAAGCAAGGATCGTTTAAAAACGCCGCTTGTGCGTGACAGCATAAACGAACCGTTCCGGGAAGCCAGTTGGGAAGAAGCGATCAGTCTTGTGGTGAAGAGATTTGCGGAGATAAAGGAAAAGCATGGCCCGGATGCATTCGGGTGTCTGAGTTCATCGAGGGGAACAAACGAGGAAAACTTTCTTGCCCAGAAATTTACCCGTGCGGTAATGGGCACAAACAATATGGACAATTGTGCGCGTGTATGTCATGCGCCTTCGGTAACGGGGCTGAGGGCTGCGCTGGGAAGCGGAGCGGCAACAAACTCACTGGCTGATATTGAAGGCGCTGAAGTGCTCATCGTCAGCGGTTCCAATATGACGGAAGCCCATCCTGTAGCAGCGTTAAAAGTAAAAAAGGCGGTGAGGCAGAACGGAGCGAAACTCATCGTAATAGATACCAGAAAAATAGAACTGGTCAAATATGCGGATATCCACCTACAGTTAAGGGCAGGCACAATTGTGGCGCTCATAAACGGACTCCTTCACGTAATCATAAAAGAGGGGTTACAGAATGACGACTTCATAGAAAGGCGTACCGAGAACTTTGAAATGCTGAAGCAGGTAGTAAGCAAATACACCCCTGAAGAGACGGAAGAGATTACCGGGGTACCGAAGGAAGACATCGTAAGGGCCGCAAGGATGTATGCCGGTACGGATAAAGGAATGATATTGTACGGGTTGGGGATGACGGAGCACAAGGCGGGTTCTCACGGGGTAATGTCTTTGGCAAACCTGGCGCTTATAACGGGGAATGTTGGGCGTCCGAATACGGGTATAAATCCTCTGCGTGGGCAGAACAATGTACAGGGGTCGTGTGATATGGGGGCATTGCCGGACGTATATACGTGTTATCAAAGGGTGGACGATCCGGAAGCCAACCGTAAGCATGCTGAAGCATGGAAGGTAAAGAAGCTTCCTGAGAAGCCCGGTTTGAAAGAGCCGCAGATGTACCGTGCGATAGAATCCGGGGATTTGAAGGCGATGTATATAATAGGTTATGACCCAGCGATATC
This sequence comes from Dehalococcoidia bacterium, assembly GCA_030689845.1. Taxonomy (GTDB): domain Bacteria; phylum Chloroflexota; class Dehalococcoidia; order JACQUA01; family JACQUA01; genus JAUYHV01. Next base: position 1,132 of record JAUYHV010000238.1, on the reverse strand, counting down.
GCAGGCGGATATAAACAAGGTAAGGGCGTCAATAAGCAAGCTTGAATTTCTGGTAGTGCAGGAGATATTCATGACAGAGACGGCGAAACTTGCGCATGTGGTATTGCCAACGAGTTGTTACTTTGAGAAGGATGGAACATTTACCAATGCTGAGCGGCGTGTGCGGAGGCTGCATAAGGCCATCCCGTTGCCGGAAGGAGCGAGGTCGGACTGGGAGATCACCTGTATGATAGCGACAGCGATGGGTTATCCGATGAGTTACAATCATCCTGGCGATATAATGGATGAAATAGCCCTTCTGACGCCTGAATTTGCGGGGATCAATTATAAGCGTCTGGAGGGAGACGGGTTAGTGTGGCCTGTGTGGGACATGAATCATCCCGGAACGCCGATACTGCATAAAGACACCTTTAAAAGAGGGCGGGGGATGTTTAACGACCTGATGTATACCCCTTCTGAAGAATTGCCGGACGAGGAGTATCCGTTATTGCTGACAACCGGTAGGCGGCTGTATCATTATAATAATGGATCGATGTCATTGAGGAATCCGGAGATATGCGCCATAAACTCAGAGGAGTTTGTGGAGATACATCCTGAGGATGCGGCGAAACTGGATATAAAATCAGGGGAGAAGGTCAAGGTGTTTTCGAGGCGAGGTTCGCTGGAAGTGAAGACGGAGGTAACGGAAAAATCCCGTTTGGGAAGCGTATTTCTATCCTTCCATTATCCTGAAACACAGACGAATGTGTTAACCGGTCCCGGCGAAGATACCCTTGCGCTTACACCGGAGTATAAGGTGTGTGCCGTTAAGGTAGAGAAAATGTAAATAAACACTACGGTTACATTTTTGTTTCAGAGATATAGCAGCGATTATTTGTATGCTTAATCTGAATATGAATGAAACAACCCTGACAGGGTTTGGAACTCTGTCAGGGTTAAACGGTGAGGGTATTCAACTACATTTGTGAACCAGGAGTTTGGGAACGAGCCGGGGAAATGTTCAAAACCCGGTTTTTTCATTGGAATTTTGGAATTTGGAATTTGTTTCGTATTTCGTATTTTTTATTTCTTGCTTGTTTGGTTTCGGTTTAATGATAGGATTTTGCATTAGTGCTCTGTTGATCCGGAGGGG
>JAUYHV010000217.1 GCA_030689845.1 Dehalococcoidia bacterium | reverse complement strand
AGGTCTTTATGCTCACGTAATTCACCAGAGTGCCCGCCCCTGCCGTCCGGTCATGGCCGTACAGTAGGTATCCCGGGGTATCGGTGCCGTCTGTATAATCAGCTCCATCAGGGTCTTTTAGCTTCCCCAAGTTGGCAACATTCGAGATAGTATCCGGATATGCGTTCATTAAATTGGAAGCGGCGGCGTCACCGACGGGGTTGGGTATTGTCGCGAGGTTGTTGTCGACCATCATGGCCGTTACCGCGGCCTGGATGTTGTGCTTCTCCGCCTTCCGGGCTTCGATCTCTCCCCGGCCCAGGAACCTGCCCACGTTGGGCACCACCACTGCCGCCAGAACCCCGAGGATTGCTACGACGATTAACAGCTCGATAAGGGTAAACCCTTTTTCACCTCTCTTTGGTATTCTCATGTTTTGTCACCTCTTTCCGAATGGTTATTCCATTTTGTTCCACCTTACATACTATACGCCATACCACTGCCTGTGAATCCTGCATAAGAGTGATTTTTAAGGAGGTGAGTTCATCTTTTAGGATTAGCCCGTTCGGGTGATAGGGTCAGTCCTGCCGGGGTTTGTTAAGGCCGATCCTGGTAGCGTAGGCCGCGGCCTGGCTGCGGTTCACCAGATGCAGTTCGTCCATAATGGCGCGTAAATGGGTTTTCACGGTGTTTTCCGAAATAAACAGGGCGCCGGCTATTTCCTTGTTGGTGGCCCCCTTGGCTACCTGTTGAAGGACTTCTTCCTCACGCTTGCTCAGCCTGGCGCCGCCCTCGTGGGAAGGTCTTTCTTCCACCCCGGGTTTGAATTCAGTCAGCAGTTTCGCCGCCATGGCAGGGGAGACGATAACTCCACCTTTGGCAATATGAATGATAGCCTGGATAAGCTCCTCCGGTTCGGAACTTTTCAGAATGTATCCCTTGGCCCCGGACTTTATGGCTCCGAAAAGATCGGCTTCCTTGTCGGACACCGTCAAAATAAGCACGTTGGTCCCCGGGACCTCTGTCTGGATAGCGGCGGTAGCCTCCAGGCCGCCGCATTCAGGCATCATCAGGTCCATCAATACCGCATCCGGCTTTAAATCTTTTACCATTTTGACCGCTTCAAGCCCGTTGGGCGCCTCGCCCAATACTTCTATATTCTCCTGGCCCGCCAGGACGGCGGCAACCCCCCTCCGGAATAGAGTGTGGTCGTCCACCAGGAGCACTTTTATTTTTTCCATACTATATTCTCACTTTCTCCAGGGGAAAGCATACCGTCACCTCCGTCCCACCCCCCTCAGTTGAAACAATAGAGAAGGTCCCTCCCAGGCTTTCCGTTCTTTCGTTCATTATAGTCAGGCCGTGGGAACCTCCCTGGCTTTCCTGGTTTTCCCCCGGCACTTTTTCAAAGCCCTGCCCGTCGTCCTTAACGGTCAACACGATGTTCCTTTGATCATGCTGCAGACGGACCTGCACATGTTTAGCCCCGGCATGCTTCCTCACATTGGTCAAAGCCTCCTGGACTATACGCATCAACTGCAGCCCAGCGACAGGCGAAATCTTTTGAATTTCGGCGGAGGTTTCAAATCTTACCTGTATACCCGTATTCCCTGAAAATTCCTTGACATAATTCGGCAGAGCCGAATCAAGGTTAAAAGTCTCTGCTTCCGTGCTTAACTGGTCGATGGATTCCCTGATGTTCTCGTAGGTTTCCCGAACGACTTTCCCTATATCCGCCAGCCCTTCGATTGCCCTGTCCATGATATTGGAGGAAACCAGTTCCTCGACCAGCTTAGTCTTCAGGTTAAGGTAGCCGAGCGCCTGGGCAACGCCGTCGTGGATCTCGCTTTTAATCCTCCTCCGTTCCTCGAGGATGGCGTCCGTCTGTATGCGTTGTTTTATGTTGAAATTGGCGCGGTAAGTCACCGTGGCAATCAAAAAGCAGGTTATGATATACATTATCATTTGAGGAAGATTGTTATCCCTCATTATCCAGCCAAACTGGCTGCTGAAACGGCTCAGGCCGACATGGGCGACAACGAGGGAAAGAGATGCGAACGCCGCAGTGATAATGGCAACCCTCTCCTCAAAGAGAAGGGCGGCAGTGATAACCGGGATAAGGGAATAAAGCAGGAAGCCGCTGTTCAACCCACCGGTAAAAAGAACCAGGAAGATACACACCGTCAGGTCGCCGAAAAGCACTACGTAAGTCATGGGGTCTTTCTGCCACCAGCGGATGGGGGCAAACACTTTTAGCAGGGTGTATATTCCAAAGATGGTAAGTAACAGGTAGGTCTGGTTGTCCGTTTCCTCCCCGGACAGCATGGGCAGCACCTGGATGAGCAGGACGGCGATACCGAAGGAAAAAAACCTGTACACATCCAGTAGTTGATTAATTCCTCGATCGTACTTCATTATTCTTTATCAACCGTTACATAAGGCTATAGCATTTCCTTTTTTCTGTCAAGACACGCCACAAATTCCCCCTATTCCCCCTTTAATAAAGGGGGATTAAAGGGGATTCGAAAGTACTTTTATAAGTTTCGCGAGAGTCTCACAACAAAAAATCCCTTGGCCGGCACTACCGGTGCGGTCTTGATAGCGCTAACGCTCAATACAAGTTCAGGTACCAGCGCCATATTTCCTGTCCCCAGAACAGGGAAACAACGGTTGCGGTTGTCAGAAACGTGGCGAAGGGTACCGCGTCGTCCCGCCGGCTTATCTTGAAAATAAGCAGAAAGGCGGCAAAAAGACCCCCGGAAATAACTGCCATGAGCAGCGCCGTTATAACCACGGGATACCCTGTCATCAGCCCTATCAAGGCCCCCAGTTTTACGTCTCCCAGCCCCATCCCGCGGCGGTATACTAAAAAAGGCAAAGCCATGGCGGCCAAGCCTATACCCCCTCCCAGCAATACCTTCAAAATGCCGGGACCAGGCAGCAACAGGGCTGCCAACAAAGCAAAACCCATCCCCGGAAATGTTATTTTATCGAGGACAAGCTGGTGCTCCAGGTCCGTTACAAAAATTACGATAAGTAAGCTGGTGAAGACTATGTAAACCCCCAGCTCCATGGTAATCCCGAATCTCAGGTAAAGAAAGGCGAAGAGGAGGCCGGTAACCATCTCTACTGCAGACAGCCTCACCGGAATAGGTGCCCTGCAGTACCGGCACCTGCCGCGCAGCCAGAGATAACTTAATACCGGGACCAGGTCGAGGGGGCCGAGTTTGCGGTTACAAACAGGGCAATGAGAAGGCGGTTTTATGATGGACTGCTCCTCGGGCAGCCTGTCCATGCAGACGTTTAAAAAGCTGCCTGCAGCCATTCCCAGGAGGCAGAATATCACTATATACAGGATATTAGCGTCTATGGTCTTTTATTCCCCGAATTAAGTTGCCCCTATCTTACCATAATCAACATCATTTTGAATTTCCGGACGGCACTCAGGGAATGGGGTTTGTTTGCAGGCATGATTACCATCTCCCCCGCTGAAAGATGATGGCTATTCCCGGCAATCACCACTTCAGCCTCCCCGTCAAAAACATAAACCAGCGCGTCGAAAGGCGCCGTGTGCTCGCTGAGTCCCTGTCCCCGGTCGAAAGCAAACAGGGTTACCGTCCCTGCCCCTTTGCTTATTATCTGCCTGCTTACTATCGAACCGTCCTGGTAATCGACGAGGCCGGCTATGCCGACAACCCTGCCCGCCAACTTTTCATCTCCCTGAGGCTTCTCTTTCTGTTCCATAATAATGAGACCTCCCTTATCTTGATCCAATACTATACCCCACAGCTTGCTGCGGGGGGTTCCAAGGGGGCGCAGCATCCCCTTTTGGCCAAAGGCGGGGTTTAATACCCTGCCTGCGGAGCGGGGTCCCCGCAAAATCGAAGATTTTGTGGGGTTTATTACGCTTTAGCTTCAGATAATATCCTAACGCTATCGAAGCGGGTAATCAAGCAAAACCGGTTTTTTGGGCGCCGGGGTCGGGAGCCGACTTCGCCGGGGCAGCCGCGTTTCAAATTATTTCCGCCTCCGCAAGCCTGTCTATTTCTTTATCATCAAGCCCGAGCCACTCTTTTAAAACGTCCCTTGTATCCTGGCCCAGGTCGGGGGCGGCTTTTTCCACCCTGGCGGGGGTCGCCGACATTCTAATCGGGGTGTTGACGGTTTTCACCTCACCCAGCCTCGGGTGGGGTACCTGGATTATCATATCCCTGTAAATCACCTGCGGGTCTGCTGCCGCCTGGGCGATATTATTGACCGGGCCGCAGGCAATCCCCACTTCCGACAGCTCTTCCAGCCATTCCCGGCTGGTCTTGCTGCGCATGGTTGAAGTAAGGATAGGCTCCAGTTCGGCATAGTGCGTGGTCCTGCTCCAACCGTCCCGGAACCTCTGGTCATCTATGAGGTCGATCAGTCCCAGGGTAACGCAGAACAGGGGCCACTGGTTTTTCGTACCTCCGACTATGGCAACGACAATATACCCGTCTTTGGTCTCAAACGCCTGGAACGGCGTGAAAACCGGGTGCCGGGTCCCCAGGGGGGCCGGTACCTCCCCGGTGGCAAAATACCGGGCAAAGGCATTTTCAAGGACCGCCACCTGGCAGTCCAGCATACTGATATCGATGGCCTGTCCCCTGCCGCTCTTCGCTCTCTCGTAAACCGCTGCGACTACGGCAACCGAGCAATAAAGGCCGGCTGCTATGTCCCCGTATGACACCCCGGGCCGTATAGGCGGCCGGCCGGGCTCGCCCGTGATACTCATAATTCCCCCCATTGCCTGGACAATGACGTCAAGGGCGGGTTTTGATTTATAAGGCCCGTCCTGGCCGAACCCGGAAATGGAGGCCAGGATTATCCCGGGATTGACTTTGCTTATCGCTTCATAACCCAGGCCCAGCCTGGCCAGGGTTCCGGCGCTGAAATTCTCCACTACGACATCAGCCTTCTTCACCAGTTCCAGGAATATTTTTTTGCCCTCATCTTTTTGCAGGTCCAGGGTAAGGCTCTTTTTTCCGCGGTTAATGCTGAGAAAATAAGAGCTTTCCCCGTCTATAAAAGGGCCGTTACCCCTGGCGAGGTCGCCCCAGCCCGGTCTTTCCACTTTTATTACTTCCGCGCCCAGGTCTGCCAGGACCATGGTGGCAAAAGGCCCGGAAAGTATCCAGGACAGGTCCAGTATTTTTATGCCTTTCAGAGGCCCGGACATAGCGGCCAACCCTGCCTTTTTCTGATTTTCAGCCATTGTATCTCATTTTGGGAGAGGCAGGCAATTAAATCCCCCTTAGTCCCCCTTTAAGCGTCCCGCGAAACTTATAAAAGTGCTTTCAAATCCCTCTCAATCTCCCTTTACGAAAGGGAGAGGCTCTATTTCCCCCTTTGGAAAAGGGGGACTAAGGGGGATTTAATATGCTATAATTCTTATCCAGTTTACCCCCTTGGTATTCCTGTACCCACGACGATTCAATATGTGATAGGAGCGGTTCAATGGACTTTAAGGACATCCTTTTTTCAGTTGAAGACGGTATTGCCACCATAACCCTTAACAGGCCCAAAACCTTGAACGCCATCAACCTGGAGTTGATAGAGGAATGGCGTACCGCCATAGAAATGGCCAGGGATGACCCCGGTGTCAAGGTCCTGGTAGTTACGGGTTCAGGCCGTGCCTTTTCCTCGGGCGCAGACCCCAAACTCCTTATGGCCCTGAGAAGCAGGACGAATCCCCCGCCTTTGACCGACAGGCACGCCATGAAGACCCAGACCATGTTGAGCATTGCCAGGACGGCGGCAACGCTGGATAAGCCGTATATCGGGGCCATTAACGGCGCTGCGGTGGGTGGGGGAATGGACCTGGCCAGCCTTTGCGATATCAGGATCGCCTCTGACAAGGCCAAGTTCGGCATGGCTTTCGTTCGAATGGGTGAGATCCCCACGGGCGGCGGCTGTTATTTTCTTCCAAGGATTATAGGTGTCGCCAGGGCCTGCGAACTCATCTGGACGGGTAAACTTATCGGCGCCGAAGAGGCATTAAGCATCGGCTACGTTACAAAGGTAGTTCCCCTGGACGAGTTGATGGATACGGTCCGTGAACTGGCTCTGAAGCTTTCCCGGGGGCCATCCGTCGCCATCAGTCTGACAAAAAAGCTTATATACCGCTGTTTGGACCTGGACATGAACACCGCCCTGGAGGCCCACCTCATCAGCCAGACGGTTGCCGAGAGCACCCAGGACGCCGTGGAAGGCCCTAAAGCCTGGCTTGAGAAACGGGAGCCGATTTTCAAAGGGAAGTGAACTTTGGCTCTTTTTCATTTCAAGCGGGTAAACTCATCCTTACTCTGTCCAATATACATTATAAGACCTACCCGTCCAAGGACGCATGGGGGTATACCCGGGTACTCGCATAATTTCCATTCCGACGAACCAAAGTTTCCATTCCGACGAAAGTCGGAATCCAGAGTTCCATAAAATATCTTTGTACAAGTCTCTCCATTCTGGATTTTCTCTTTCTATCAATTCTATTTTCCACCGCCTTTTCCATTCCTTTATCGGTTTCTCTCGTTGAAGAGTTCCTTCATAATCGCTGCCCGGCTCATAATATACCAGCAGGTGTACACCGTATTATTTGGTGAATCCTTCAACTAAATCATGCTTATGAGCATAAACCCTCTGAACAAGGTCCCCCGTGAAACCA
>JAUYHV010000216.1 GCA_030689845.1 Dehalococcoidia bacterium | reverse complement strand
CGGTGGCGGGAACAATTCAACCGGTGTCGCTGCTGGTGGCGCTTATTTCCCGATGCAAAACCGGTTAAATATTATTTCCAGAAGTTCCTCACTGACTGATTCTCCGGTTATTTCTCCCAGGGCGTTTACCGCTCCGGTAAGGTCTATGGCTACCAGTTCAGCCGGAGTTTGAGCTTTAAGTCCCTGGAGGGCTAATTCAAGGTGGTTCAGTGCTGACACCAAAGCCTGTTTATGCCGGGGGTTACTGACCACCGGACTGTCGGAAGAGATAACCTTACCCTTGACCACGACATCGACCATGACTTTTCGCAGGTTTTCAAGTCCGGCTCCGGTCAAGGCAGAGGTGTAGACAACAGGCTGTGAGAAGCTGGAAGTGTCCGCTATAGTTGATAAATCGCTTTTATTGGCTATTACAATCGACTCTTTTCCCTCGATGAGTTTCAGGACATCGTAATCTGCCTCCGTCAAAGTTTCACTCGCATCTATAACTATCAAAACCAGGTCAGCCTGTTCAATAGCCCGTTTACTTCGTTCCATGCCCAGGGATTCCAAGATGTCTTTGCTGTGGATAATGCCCGCGGTATCTATCAATAAAAAAGGAATTCCCGAAAGATTTATAGTCTCTTCAACGGTATCCCTGGTGGTGCCGGGGACACAGGTGACAATAGCCCGTTCTGTTCCAAGCAGGAGGTTTAAAAGGCTTGATTTTCCCACATTCGGGCTGCCGATAATGGCAGTCTTTATTCCCTGCCGGTAAATTATTCCCGCATCGGCAGTAGCCAGTAAGGTTTTCAAACGGTGAATAGCTTGAACGAGGTGCTCCCCTACATTGAGTTCCTGAACTTCGTCTTCCGGAAAATCTATAGTCGCAGTGATGTATGCCAGCGTAGACAGGATATTTTGCCGGACGGCTTTAATATCACGGGAAAGATTCCCCCTGAGCCCTTCAACCGCAAGCCGGAGACTTGCTGCGGTTTTTGCCCGGATAATGTCAAGGACCGATTCCGCCTGGGCCAGGTCTATCCTGCCGTTCAGGAAAGCCCGAAGGCTGAATTCGCCCGGTAAGGCTAATCGAGCACCCAAACGCAAGACTAATTCCAGTGTTTTTTGCAGAGGCATCAGTCCGCCATGACAATTAATCTCCACCACGTCTTCTCTGGTATAAGTGTGAGGGGCAGGCATGAAGGAAAGCAGCACTTCGTCAATCGTCTCATGGTTTTCCGGGTCAATAATAAAGCCGTAGCTTAGGTACCGGTTTTCCAGCTTTCCTGAGAAGATTTTTTTTGCGATATCCCCTGCCTCAGGACCGCTGAGGCGCACAATTCCTATGCCGCCTTCCCCGATAGGTGTCGATATTGCCGCTATTGTATCCTGGTACACTTTCCCGATCCCGTTTTAATTCAGAGTCCTGTTATTTTTTTGCACCGTTTCCCTGGCGAAAAGCCCGAAAAGTATTGCTCCTGCTATGAGAAAACCTGTTGTGGCGAAAAGCGGGACAGACAGGCTGTTACTCGTGTCCGCGAGCCATCCCATAAGGATTGGCCCGAGAAAGAAACCCACGTCGCCGAAAGTTCTGAATAAGCCCAGGGTTATACCGAATTGACCAGGGGGAGCAATATCGGCTGCATAGGCTGCCGGTATTGAGCCGCCAATCCCCCGGCTGAGACCCATCACTACTGCCGCTGCCATAAACATCCAGATGCTTTTGCTTAAACCGAAAAGGGTTAAGGAGACAGCCAGGCCGATAACGCCCGGAACTATTACTACTTTACGCCCAACTTTGTCCGAGAGCCAACCAACCATGAACACGGTGACCAGGGTTGTTATGGCTATCAGGGTCATGGCCAAACCCAGTTGTCCCTCCGTCATACCCAGTATCGAGTGCCCGTATAAAGGTAAGATTGTCTGCTGACCGCCGCTTGCCGCGATAAAATTGCCGATTACAACCAGGGTTATCAGCAGGAAACTGCTATCGCGCACAAGGGTTTTTATAACGGATAATGTAGTTGAATTATTAATGTGTTTATGGCTACCCTCCGGGAAAGCAGGCTGAACAGGTCGTCCGGGTAGTTCCGTTACAGGTTGCTTCGAGGAGGTTTCGGGAATGAAAAAGTAAGTCCACAAACTCGCCAGGACAGTCATACCTGCATACACATAAAACGGGGCTCTCAGCCCAAAAAACTGGGCAACAAATCCACCAAAAGCCGGACCCAGGCTGTTCCCCACCTGCCGGCTGCCGGAATGCAAGCTCAGGTACTGGGCCCGGGTTTCGGTTGTGCTCAAGTCTGCCAGGGCAATCTGGGCTGTTACCACGTGAATCGCGGAACTAACTCCCAGGAGAAAACGGAATACAATTAGCTGCCAGAATTCGGTGGATAAAGCCATGCCGAGGGAACTGAGT
>JAUYHV010000215.1 GCA_030689845.1 Dehalococcoidia bacterium | reverse complement strand
ACCCCTCCAAAATCCACTTCCTCACTCCCCCCTAAAAACTCTTTGACCTGTTCTATTGTTTGAAGTCTTTCGTCGTTCATGATCAGTTGCATGCCCCAATCATAAACGAGTTGCCTTACTGCTTAAGGCTCATCCTGTATTAGAAATCGATGCCCCCTTCGGGCTCATCTTGTATTGGAAGAGACTGTCGGTTTACATCTATCTTGATGATATTCACAAAGTCTGCAACAAGAACTTTGCTGACCTGCTCGGCTACAAGTCTCCAAAGGAATGGGCAGATGCAGAGGCGCCGCTCGCGGACGTTGTAGAAGAAGACCAACAGAGCGTCATTAACGCTTACATGAATGCCTCGAAGAAAATGGTGGCGAGCGCCCTCGAAGTGAGAGCTAAGAATGTTAAAACCGGTAAAATCGTGAAAACGAGATTGATAATGGCTCCCGTCGGACACGCTGGCCATGTTTTTGTAGCGCATTTCTTCAGTAAGATTTAATTGAGGTACTTCAGCGCATATCCACTGTATTATTCCCTGAGGGATTGATTCAGCAATAAACTAAACCTCCAGGCCCCTGATGACCTTCAAGTCGGCAACAGGATAACGCTCTACGTTGTTGGTTAAAAGTGGAGCGCCAAACTGCAAAGCCGTAGCGGCGATGACGGCATCCACAATACCAAGCGTCATCCCCTTTGAATGAAGCTCCCCCAGCATCGTACCTGCCCGCCGGGCAATCGGTATGTCCACAGCAACGGAAACGAGGCCGTCAAGAAAAGCGTTGGTTGCCCTCTCTTCTCCAGCCTTCATCCCCTGGTATATCTCAAGATGAGTAAGGGCGCTGATTGCCAGAAGCCCTTCTCCGACCCAGTTCTCAAGCAGTTCCCGGGCATATTCACGCCGTCTCAGAAAATCAATGGCAATATCAGTATCCACCAGGCAGGAGATACCCTTCACCCGGCTACTTTGCACTGACGCTTCCTAATCGCTGTTGTCTCTCTCTATCCGCTTCCCTGACGGAGCGGACATAAGCAGAAGAGTCTTCAGGAGTAGCCAGGTCAGGATGACTCTCATCCTTCCAGGCGCCAAAGCCCTTCTCCAGGGCTATCTTCTGTTTGCGGTAGGCTATAAAATGCTCCAGCGCCTCGGTGAAAAAAGAGCTTATCTCTCCCTGCGACGCGATAGAACGGATTTCACCAGCCAGTTCCCTGGGCAGCGTTACCGACATTTTTTCTGTCTTTGCTTTTCCACCCATTTACCCCCTCCTTTCGGTAATACAAGCTTTGGTATACTAAGAATACTACCGATTATCTTCCTTGTCAAACACTGATGCCTTGAAACGTAATTTACTTAACGGATTGCACTTTTTTGCTCTCGGGTGATACGTCTCCTGCCTGGAAACCCCGGGGACGGCCTATTGAGGGGATATTTTCGTAAAGGCCACAGGTCTGGCTGCCAGTTCCATCTCATTATTTTTTGAAGTAATGAAGATGTTTTTAAGCCATTCCCCGTTGTCTTCCCCGGGAAAGTCGGTCCTGTAGTGGGAACCGCGGCTCTCGGTACGCATGATTGCGGCCTTGCAGACCATTTCTGAAACCAGCAGCATATTTTCAAGTTTCAACAGTTTTATTAAATCCCGGGGATTGTCAGCCGGGACCTGCTTTATCCGGTTCTGTCCGGCCGTAACTTCCCGCAAAGCCTCTCCGAGGCTTTCCCGGCTTCTTATTATTCCGGCTTTTTTCCACATGGTTTCCCTCAAGCCCCGGGAGCATGTTTCCAGGTTTTCCCGCCCTTTTCTATCCAGTATCCCCTGAAGCCTGCCTGCCTCTTCGTCTACGGAAACTTCTGCTTCCCCGGATTTTCCTCCCTTGAGCCGGGCCGCCTGCCTCCCGGCTATGGCGCCGAATACGAAGATGTCTGTTATGGCATTCCCGGTCAGGCGGTTTGCTCCGTGGATACCGCCGCAAAGCTCCCCGGCTACGAACAAATTATTCAATGCCGTTTCAGTATTGATATTGATATCTACTCCACCCATAAAATAGTGGGCAGCGGGGGCTACCATGGCTTTTTCGGGGTAGCGGAGGTTCTTGTTTATCCGGTGCATTTTTTCCAGCAGGTCATCCGGCATGATGCTGAAGTCAGCCGCCATCTTTCCGTCAATGTCATGGCCGTCGAGTATCTCCAGCATAATAGCCCGGGCCAGGCGGTCTCTGGTCATGGTCATGAAGTTTTTGAGATTATGTTTTTCCAGGATATCTTCACCGAGGGAGTTGCGCAGGGTTGCTCCCCTGCCCAGGGTAACCTCGTAGGCCCATACCCTTGAGCCGTATTCGCCCAGGGTGGTGGGGTAAAACTGGACAAATTCCATGTCTACCAGGGGCAGGCCGCTGCCATAGCACAGGGCAATGCCGTCCCCGGTCGAACCGGCGGCATTGTTGGTGCGTAAGAAAACCTCCCCGGCGCCCCCGCTGGCCAACACGGTGGCCCCGGCATATATGACGTACAAGTTTCCTAAGGTGTCGATTCCGGTAACCCCCGAGACCCCACCGTGGGAAACCAGCAGCTTTGTTACCTGGACGCCCTCGAGAAAACGGACTCCCGCTTCTTCGGCGTACCGGCGCATGGGGAGGGTGAATTCCGCTCCCAGGGTACGGTTGGCGCTGACGTGCCTGGGGTAGGTGTGGCCGGGCACGTGCATTATCCAGGTCTGGCTGCCGCTTTTTTTAAACTCTACTCCCATTTCTTCCAGGTCTTTTACCTGCTGCCACGCTCCCTCTGCCATAACTTCCGCCAGCACCTGGTTGTTCATATAGCGCCCGGAAACGACGGTGTCCTGGAGGTGGACTCCGGGATTGTCCCTGGGGTCACGGGTACCGCTGGAAGCGGCAAACATGCCCATGGAGATGGCTGTGTTGTTTCCGTAGCCGGCCCGGGAAAGCGACAGTAAAAGCACTTCCGAGCCGTTTTTCCTGGCTTCGATGGCTGCCCTGAGCCCGGCTCCGCCTCCTCCAATCACCAGCACTTCGGTAGCAATAGTCTGGGTTTTTTCTAATTTCATTTCACCACCTGAAATAAGTCATTAAAATACTATACACTGCCTCCGTAGCGGGGTTTATTATTATTCGTTCCGGGAACCTTGACCGGAGTTAAGGGATGGGTTTAATTATTATGGTTTCTTCCCGCCTGGCTCCCACGGACACAATATCCACCGGACAGGACAGGAGTTCCTCCATTTTCCGCAAATACCGTCTTGCTGCCAGGGGAAGGTCCCTGTAGCGTCGGATATCCGAAGTGGGGGTAAGCCACCCGGGCATTTCTTCGTAAACCGGCTGGCATTTTTCCAGTGTGGTGAGTTGAGTGGGAAACCCCCGGACTAACTTCCCGTCTAAATGGTATCCCGTGCAAATCTTTATTTGAGGCAGGGCGTCAAGAACATCCAGTCGGGTTATGGCTAATCCTGTAAAGCTGTTTATCCTCACGCTGAATGCTCCGGCAACGGCATCGAACCAGCCGCACCTGCGTGGACGCCCCGTGGTGGTGCCGAATTCGTGGGCAATCTCGCGGATTAACTCTCCTGTTTCGTCATCTAATTCCGTGGGCATTGCCCCGCTTCCTACCCTGGTATTGTAGGCTTTAAAAATACCGATTATACGATCAATGCGTTTCGGTCCGATTCCCGAACCCTGGCAGCCTCCACCGGCCATGGGGGAGGAGGAAGTCACGTAAGGGTAGGTGCCGAAGTCGGGATCGAGGAGGGTTCCCTGGGCGCCTTCCAGGAGGATAAAATCTTTTCTTTCAAGCGCTTCATCGACTAAACGCTGGGTATCCGTGATATGGGGCGCCAGCGTTCTTGCATAGGAAAGATATTGTTTGTATACCTCGTCAACAGACAGGGGTTGGGCTCCGTAGACTTTGGTAAGGATTACGTTTTTTAACTGCATTACCTGGCTCAAACGCCTGAAAAATACTTTCTTATCAAGGAGGTCTGCTACCCTTATGCCCTGGCGGGCGGTTTTATCTACAAACGCCGGGCCGATACCCCGCCTGGTTGTCCCTATGGCCCCGGCTCCCCGGGCTTCCTCTTCCAGGCCGTCCAGGAGAAGGTGATAGGGCATTACCAGGTGGGCCCTTTCGCTTATAAATAAATTGGAGGTGCTGATGCCCCTGCTGTTCAGGCTTTCCATTTCCTGGATCAATATGGCAGGGTCAACCACGACACCGTTACCCAAAAGGCATTTTACGCCGGAGTAAAATATCCCCGATGGCACCAGGTGAAGTCCGAAAGTCCCGTACTGGTTGATTACCGTATGTCCCGCGTTGCTTCCGCCGGAAAACCTGACCACCAGGTCAGCTTTCCGGGCCATGAGTTCCACGATTTTTCCTTTTCCCTCGTCCCCCCACTGACCCCCGATTATCTCTATTACGGCCATAGGTTACTTCCTTGATAAAGAATAAACATATTTTTTATTTTCCCTGTTTCCATGTTTCCATCAGTCTCTGGACAACTGTAAGATGTGTCAGTATTGCAAAGGCCCATAACACTATGGTGACCTGGTTGATAATAAGCCCGGCGGCCAGGACAATGATGCGTTCCGGCCTGGTGAAAAATCCTCTTTCGCCTTTCAGTCCAAGTCCCTCTGCCCGGGCACGGACATAGCTTACGAGAATAGACCCCACCAGGGAGATATAGACCAGGACTACGTTAGTATTATTGCCCGACGACAAATAAAACAAAAGCAGTCCCAGGAACAACGCTGCCTCTCCGAACCTGTCCAGGGTTGAGTCCAGGGCGGCTCCGAATTTAGTTGTGAGATTTCGTGCCCTGGCAACGGCTCCATCGAGAATGTCGAAAAAACCTGCCACCAGGATAATTATTCCACCCAGGGGAAAATAGCCCCTGGAAATAACATACCCTGCCCCAACCGTGACAATAAATCCTGTGACTGTCAGCATGTTGGGTGACAACCTGATTACGGAAACCAGTCTATTTAAAGGTGGCGCAAGGTATTTCCTCGCCGATTCCCTTATTTCAGCCGATTTAAACAATCAAATATAGCTCTCCAAGCGTTATGAAAAACAGGGTGAGAGACTCCTCTCGGTATGGTTTATTCTACTGGAAAAGCCGTTACGGGGGGCTGGAATGTCAATTCTTTACCATAAAGGTAAGTGTCGGGGTATCTTAATTCTCCGTAGTATTTCAGGATTTTTCCAGCAACATTCTCCCACGAATATCCCTGAGCCTTAATCCTGCCCCGCTCTCCCATTTCTTCGCGAAGTTTTCTGTCCCCTGTCAACCTGGACATGGCGTCTTTCAAAGATTCAATATTTTTTGGAGGCACGAGGAAGCCTTCCAGGCCGTCGGATAATACACCGGCATATCCTTCTATATTTGATGCCACGACTGGTTTTCCGCAGGACATAGCCTCGAGAAGAACCATGCCGAAGCTCTCCTCCCCCGTGGCCGGGGCGCAAAATATGTCAGCGCTGCGGTAATACTGCGGTAATTCCTGGGAAGGTATGTAACCGGTAAAAATAACGTCCGGAATATTTTCTTTTTGCGCCATGTTCTGGTATTTATTTATGGCTCTTTCCCCGGGACCCACTACTATAAGCCTTGTTTCGGGGTATTCTTTTTTAAGCAGTTGGAAGGCTTTAAGGAGGGTTTTCAAGCCCTTTCTTTTTTCCAGCCGCCCGACGAAAAGCAGGTTGATTTTGCCGTCTTTCATATAATCGATATAAGGTCCGACCGGAGAAAAGTGGGTGTTATCGACACCGTTGGGGATTACACGGTAATCGCCCGGGAAATGGCGGCTTACGAACTTTCTGGCAGCTTCAGAAACCGCAATTTTACCGTGCAGGCGTTTGAACCAGTGGCTGAGTATCGGTTTACCAATGCCGTACCCCCTTGGTTTGCTGTGGCAGGCGTGGAATGTACCCACGGTAATCGCCGGTGAAACCCGCAGTGCGGTAAGAGGCAGCGTTGGAGTCAGGGGTTCATGAATGTGAACGACGTCGAATTTTTCCCTCTCCATAAGGGCGCGGATAGGCTTGGAAAGCCTGAGAGAAAGGGATATTCTGGCTATGGAACCTGCGGAGGGTACGGGGATTGGGTAGCCCTGGGGAATGACCAGGTCCTTGAGGGCGTCTGCCGGAGGTGAGGAGCAGGGAGCGATAATTCTAACGCTATGCCCTTTTTTCAGGAATTCGTGAGCCAACCTGCTCACGTGGAGGCTGACCCCTCCGGGGTAGGACAAATCATACGGTGAGATCAGACCGATTTTCATTCTTGCCAGACCTCGCTACCTTGGGCTTGTTATTTGTTTTAACAATAAACTCTTGGACCATTCTCCTGGCTTCATCATCGGTATACTGGATGGGCGGCGATTTCATGAAATAGGCGCTGGGACCGGCCAGTGCGCCTTTTTCTCCCCTGTCCAGGGCTAATTTGCAACAGCGGATTGCGTCGATAACAACTCCGGCTGAGTTGGGACTGTCCCAGACTTCGAGTTTCATTTCCAGGATCAAAGGAACATCACCGAAAGTCCTTCCCTCCATCCTGATGTGACAGAATTTCCTGTCTTTAAGCCACGGAACATAGTCGCTCGGTCCAACGTGGATATCATCGGGGGACATTTTGTAGTCCAGCTGGGAAGTTACCGAGGTTGTTTTGGAGATTTTTTTAGATTCTAAACGTTCCCTTTCAAGCATGTTGAAAAAATCTGTATTCCCACCGAAATTTAGCTGGTAAGTGCGCTCCAGCTTTACTCCGCGGTCGGCGAAAAGGCGGGTAAGTATCCTGTGCGTGATGGTTGCACCCACCTGGGACTTGATATCGTCTCCAATAATAGGGAGGCCCCTTTCGGCAAAACGGTCCTGCCAGTACGGTTCCTTGGCTATAAATACCGGTATACAATTAATAAAACCGCACCCGGCAGCAAGTATCTGGTCGATATACCATTTGGTGGCCATTTCACTGCCAACGGGCAGGTAGTTTATAACTACATCGGTCTTGGTTTCCTTGAGGATCTTTATAACGTTTGCCGCTGGTCCGGGGGCCTTTGTAATGATTTGCGACAGGTATTTGCCCAGGCCGTCGTGGGTCATTCCCCGGTGTACTTTCACACCCATCGGCGGCACTTTGCTGAATACGAAGGTATTGTTAGGTGGTGCATAAATTGCCTCGGATACATCCTTGTTTACCTTGTTTTTATCGATATCGAAGGCTGCAACTATTTTGATATCGCTGATGTGGTACCCGCCGAGATTGACGTGCATCAGTCCCGGCACAAAATCTTCCTCTTTAGCCTGGGAGTAAAAATGGATTCCCTGTACAAGAGAAGAGGCGCAATTCCCTACACCTATTATTGCCACATTTATCTGGCTCAAGAGTTTATACTCCTTTCAACAATGACGAGAATAAGCAATTAGCTGGACACTTTCATTTCCGGGGCGCGTACGAGCAAAACGGGGGCGGCCGCGTTGTTGAGGATCCTCCCGGCCACACTCCCGTAAAACCATCTGCTGATACCCGTACGCCCGTGGGTCGACATACCTATCAGATCGATTCTTTCCCGGTCGGCAGTTTCAAGTATTTTCTCGGAAGTGGATCCGACTTCAACTTTAAAACTCGCCTGTATGCCTTCAGAATTCAATTTATTTACTATGTTTTGCAAATAGCCCTGCACTTCTTTTTGCTGGGCATTGATAATCTCGGTGCTGTAGTCGGAATAAAAACTTTCCGTTGCCGTAAGGGGTAATGTGGGTGAAATGACGTTTAAGAGCACTACCTCCGCCTTTGCCTGGAGGGCCAGGGCAGTCACATAAGGTAAAGCGGCTTCTCCGAGTGTCGAACCGTCAAGGGGAACCAGGATTTTGCTTACTACGGTATTGTTTTTGATTCTTTCGTCGGGAACCTTGGATTTTATCAGCAGGAGGGGAGCAATGCTTGCTTTTGAGGTCTTGTCAACGACGCTGCCCATGTTCCAGCGCGTATCCCCCGACCGGCCATGGGATGCCATAACGATTAAACTAATATTATTTTTTTCCCCGTAATCAACGATTTCCGGGGCGGGCTGTCCGTACAAAATAATGGGATGGACAACGTTACCCCTCACCGCTATCTGGGAAGCCAGCTTATCAAGGTACACGCTCAATAATCGGTCCATTCCGCCGCGTTCTTCACATACCCCCACCAGGTCTATTTCGGAACCGAATAATTCTGCCAGGTATTCCACGTGGGGCAAAACGACCTCGGCTGATTCCGAACCGTCCAGGGGAGCCATTATTTTTTCAAACATAACTATATGTATTCTCTCCGCAACAGCGTTATCGCCGGGTTTATTCCTCTATAATTTGAAACCATTATACAAAGCTAAAGGGTAGTTTTACAATATTGAATTATACTATAATATTAAAACAGTAATTAAACTATGAAAAAACCATCGTATCGGGGCAGTGTTGTCTGAGGTCTGGCAGGATAATTACGGTTTTTTTAATTGAGAAAGCAGGTTAAACATGGTTTATGATTTTCACACTCATAGTTTTTTAAGTGACGGCGACCTCCTGCCTATCGAACTTATACGGCGGGCTTTGGCCCGGGGTTACAAAGCTTTGGCCATCACCGACCACGCCGGCGCCGGGAATCTGGAGAACGTTATTAAAACCGTCTCTGCCGACTGTGAAATGGCGAGGAAAGCCTGGGATTTTCTGGCTATTCCCGGTGTCGAATTGACCCATGTGCCTGCAAACATGGTTGACGAACTGGCTCGAACGGCGAAGAAAATGGGTGCCTGGGTGGTCGTCGCTCATGGTGAATCTCCTGTAGAACCCGTTGAAAAAGGCTCCAACGGGGCAGCCCTCTCCAGCAGAGCCGTTGACATTTTAGCTCACCCGGGTATGCTTTCGACAAAAGATGCAGCCCTGGCGGCAGCCAACGGAATATTCGTGGAAATAACGGCAAGAAAGGGCCACTGCCTGACCAACGGGCACGTGGCTTCCCTGGCGCGCCGCACCGGCATGAAACTCCTGGTTAATTCCGATGCCCACGACTGCGATGATTTACTCACCGGCGCTGCAGCCAGGGCAGTCGCCATGGGAGCAGGTCTTGGGAGGAATATGAGTTACCAAACTCTTTTTATTAATCCAAAACTCTTGTTGCAAAAACTTGACCTGGTGTTGCCGGACCTGCATCTAAGCCGCTGGTTTTAGCCGTTGCTTTAAACCAGTAATATATCCGGATCACTTGTTTCCTTACCATCCTGGTAAAATCAATTTCTTTTGCCGTGCCGGATGGTGTCCTGACCTGGGATACGATTTCGGATTCCAGTTACTTGCCTATTCTGAAAACCTTTGTACCGCAAACGGGACAGGAACCTTTAGTGGCAGAGCGGCCGTTTTTCAGGGTAACTTTCTGGGCACCTTTAATTTCCCGCTTGGTCCTGCATTTAAAACAATAAGCTTCCATTGACGTCACCACCTTTCATTTTTAAAGCACTATAATACCAGCGCCACTTAAATGTCAATACCTTTAAAAGGTATTTTCGCCAGTTTGTGTTAAAAAGGATGGTGGTTTCGAGACACCGGGAGGGCAAAAAACCTTTTTGGGGTGCAACAACCCGTTTTTTTCATCCCATTTCCCCACCGCTATGAAGTACCCGGCGGCGGAGTAGACGCGGCAGACTTCGCCGGTAGGCTCCGGTTCTACCTGAGTCCTGGCGGCTTGGTCTGGCTGATCTGGTTCTCCTGGCCCGGATAACTGTATAACTCTACCCTGGAGAAAATGCCGTTCATCCACGTCGGAGAGAATTGCCGCCTTTTTTTGTATGAGGGGTGTATCCACCGGATGCACCGCTAATGAAACCCAGCCGTTGCTGAAAGCGTCTTCAACTTCTTCGACGGTGAGGGACTCCGACAAGCTGAACTCACCCTGTTTTAAGCGGCACAGTTCTTTGATCGAAGCGCCGCATCCGAGACGCTGTCCCAGGTCGGAGGCAAGAGAACGGACATAAAACCCTCCTTCACATTTCAATTCCACGGTAAGTAAGGGACACGCCCAGTCCACAAGTCTGATCTCGTAAACCTGTCTTACCCTGGCTCTGCGAGGAACTTCTATGCCTTCCCGTGCAAGTTCATAGAGCCGTTTTCCCTGGTGGTGCAGTGCGCTGAACATAGGAGGTTCCTGGGAAACCGGGCCGGTATATGAAGCCAGAGCGTTTTCGATGGCAGTTATTGTGAGGAAAGATGGGTCTTTTTTAGATAGTATTTCACCCTCGCTGTCGTAGGTGTCCGTGGTAAGTCCCATCTCGATTACTGTCCGGTAGGTTTTGGCCCCGTCCAGCAGATATTCGGCTATCCTTGTTGCCTCTCCCATTAAAACCAGAAGGACACCGGTTGCGCCGGGGTCCAGTGTGCCTCCATGTCCTACGCGTTTTTCTTTCCCGAGCCTCTTCACCGTCCGCACAATGTCAAAGGAGGTCACTCCAGCAGGCTTGTTGATATTCAGTATTCCGCTCAGTTTCAATCCGCCGGCAAGTCCTCCTCAACAGCCTTCCGTTCAGCAGCAAGCTGGTCTATCAAGTGGAGCAAGTGCGTACCCTGTTCGATAGAGTTATCCGGGATAAATAACAGTTCGGGAATACGCCTGATGTACAGGCGGGATCCCAGTTCCTTGCGGATATATCCGGCAGCTGACGAAAACTTTTTAAATAACTCCTGTTTTTCCCCGGGGTCGCCCATCACGCTGATATACACTTTTGCCGTTCTTAAATCCGGCGAGGTCGCGACTTCAGTTACGGTGACAATGTGTTCGCCGGTCACGTTTTTTATCTGCTTAAAGAAGATCTGGCTTATCTCTTCCCTCAGCAGTTCGTTTAGCCTTTCGGTCCTTCTGGTCATAACGTCCTCCATTCAACGGTAACTAAGAGGCACCGGAACCCTGATCGTATTATTACCCTTTAGAAAAATGCACAAACAGTAAAAATAAAATGGCTCTTTTTCATTTCAAGCGGGTAAACTCATCCTTACTCTGTCCAATCAAACAAAAGTTTCCACTCCGACGAACGAAAGTTTCCATTCCGACGAAAGTCGGAATCCAGAATTCTATAAAATATCTTTGTACAAGTCTCTCCATTCTGGATTTTCTCTTTCAATCAATTCTATTTTCCACCGCCTTTTCCATTCCTTTATCGGGTTCTCTCGTTGAAGAGTTCCTTCATAATCGCTGCCCGGCTCATAATATACCAGCAGGTGTACACCGTATTATTTGGTGAATCCTTCAACTAAATCATGCTTATGAGCATAAACCCTCTGAACAAGGTCCCCCGTGAAACCA
>JAUYHV010000204.1 GCA_030689845.1 Dehalococcoidia bacterium | reverse complement strand
TGAAGCTATGTTCAGCGTAATGATCGGCAACTATGAACGGAATTTCTTTCCGTGTAACGGTACACCTGTCCTAAAAGAGTAAGGGGAAGCCTCCCGGCTTCCCCTTACTGTGAATTCCCAGATTTATTGCATCAACGGGGCAAATATTTGCCTGACCGCCGGGAACATCTTTGCCTGGATAGTGAAATGTTCCTCAATTTCAGGAAGAACTTTATCCCCCGGTTTCGGGAAGAACACGGGATTAAGGCCATCAGTGGAAACGTCAGCTCTTGATGTCGGCTGACCGAACCCTTTCTGCAGGGCCGTCATGCCCTCTTTGCTGAGTAGCCAGTTGACAAATATCGTCCTTGCATTGGGATGAGGCGGGTTTTTAGGCAGGGAAAGGCCTGCCGAAACGGTCTGCTTCACACCCCCCTCTATCGCCCGTATTGGACTGATAGGAGCGCCAACGCTCATGAACTGCGTGATATTGTCCGGATTTGGAGCAATGGCCAGAGAATACTTTCCTTTTGCCACCCACTCCACCTGCTGGCGCCAGTCACGGGTTATAACAAGATCTTGAGCCACGAGTTTTGTTAAATAGCTCTTGGTCTCTTCCTCGCCCCAGCTTCGTACCAGGAAGGCTACAAAGGAAGCACCGGCTCCGGGAGTTGTCGGGTCGTTAATAACCAGCTTTCCCTTCCATTTCGGCTCCAAAAGGTCTTTGAATGAAGTGATCTCGTTGTCTTTAACCAGGTCGGTATTTCGAGTGGCATAGCTTTCATAGGATGAAATCATTCCAACCATGTAACCTTCTTTATCGGTAAAGGGAAGGCGGCCTTCAATCCATGCTTTGGGGTTTGTGACTTCCGGCAAAATCAGTTCCGGCTCGAAGGGCACGATGAGTCCCTTGGGTTTGACCACGGTTAACAGCGTCGTACCGCCCGTGTTGAATACATCTGCCTGGTTACGCCCGGCTGACGCTTCCGAAATAAACCGCTGTGCGATGTCCGCTGGTGGGGCAGCCACATATTCCAGTTCGATCCCGTATTTTTGCTGGAACCCTTTGGCAAGTTCCTCCCTTACACCAGTAGACATAATGATGTACATTCGCACGCTGCCTTCCTGCTTGGCGGCAGCCAGGGTTTTATCCCACCTTGCCTGCCATTCGGGTACCGCTTCTTTAGTAGGAGCGCTGGTAGGAGCCGGGACGGGCGCTGAACGGCCGCAGGCCGTTCCCACCATTGCCACAAGGACGATACATGCAAACAAAAAATAGATTGTTTTTCTAAATTTCTTCATATTTTATTTCACCATTTTCTTTCTTTAATAATTCAAATCAAAAAATAAGATTAAACTTCATGTCATCGTATCACCTCTTTCGAATAGTCAGCAATATCTGTTTAATATATATTACTCTATTTTGCTCTAAAGCGCAGGCAAACATCCATGTCTGGTACTTCCAGGAGACACTATACTTTAACCCCCTCGACTTTGTAGACTTTGCATAAAGCTGTCCTTAAGGGCCAGACACCCAGGGCGGGGTCGCAAACCTCGGGACTGTCATCCATAAGTACGTTCACATTGACATCCATGACCCCGTGCAACGACGGGTCTGCCCCTGGCAACTCGGGGTACCACCATCCGAATTCCGCATGGACCACATCCTTAGCCATCCCCTCGAACAACTGGACTTTCTGTTTTATTTTTCCACGCCGGGTTTCAATCCAGGCAATATCCCCTTCCTTTAAACCCAGGCTCCTGGCCGTATCGGGATGTAACATCACTTTTGGTTCAGGGTGAAGCTTGCGGACGGAGTCAATCTGCCTCCATTCCGAGTGGTAGAAGTAGATTATCCTGCCGCCGTCGATAAGGGTAAGGGGAAACTCTTTTGCCAGTTCGGGGTCGCTCACTTTAGACTCTTTGGCTTCGTGAAATTCGGGAAGGGGATCATAACCCAACTGTTCAAGAGTCGTAGAGTAAAGCTCAACTTTTCCCGTGGGTGTGCCAAACCCCTCCTCGAGATATTTTTTAAAACGCAAAGGCCTTAGATGGCATCGAACTTTGTGGACAAAATCATGTAAAGTGTGCCCGAAGGGTTTCAAACGGTAGTCATAAGCCTCCTCCAGTGTTTCCCACGGCCAGTATTCCTCCTGTCCCAATCTCATCCCCAGTTCACGCCAGATTTCATAATCCCCAAGGTGATCATATTCCCCCTCAATTTTCGGCGGGAGGCTGGCTTCACCGGCAACGATGCTATTGGCATAATCACTGAAAGTGGTAACGAGAGGCCTTTCCAGCCAGGAAGCCGGAGGCAACACGTAGTCTGCCAGCTCAGCGCTGGGTGTCATCCAAAAATCGATAACCACGTAAAGGTCCAGTTTTTTCAGGGCCTGGTACACCAGCTTTGTGTTTCCCTGGGTAACCATGGGATTACTGGAGGCGGTAATCATGGCTTTTACGGGATAGGGCTGCCCGGTCAATATAGCCCTGAAAACGGTCGGCCCATGGGCAACAGCCTGAAAGGTTGCGCACCCGCCGCCTTTTTTGCCCCAAACTTTCTGGACGCTCTTGTCCAAAAGGTCGTAGCCAGGCCATGAAAAAAGTCGGAAGCGGTCGGAGCCAAGCTGTTTGTCTCTTTGTTCCTGGGAAAGTTTTTCGGATAGCTCCACCTCCCGCAGGCTGACAACATTGTGGGGTGCTCCCACCAGTTCTTCTCCTCCCTCCACGTCAACATTTCCCGCAAGAGCGGCCAGAGCCCAGCGGGCCTGCAATATGTTTCTGGCATCGGCCAGGTGTTCGATTCCCATACCCTCAACGAATGAACCCGGTCTGTTTGTGGCATAAATCCTGGCTGCTTCCACAATTTTCTCTTGAGGCAGGTCCGTGATACCGGATACCCTGTCCAGGGAATACTCTGCCGCCCGCGCTTTCAGTTGGTCGAACCCATGGCACCATTCGTTAATGAACTGCTTGTCGTAAAGCTCTTCTTTAATGATAACGTTAACCATGCCCATCAGCAGAGCACAGTCGGTTCCCGGCCTCAACGGCAGCCAGACATCTGCCATAGAAGCCGACCTGGTAAATCTCGGATCGATAACGATGAATTTTGCTCCCCGCTCCTTGGCATCGAGCAACACCTTTGCCGTAATAGGACGGCTTACCAAGGGTTCCACACCTATTAATACGATACATTTTGTTATAGGCCTTATTGAAAAATGAGGAAACATGCCCACCATGACATGTCCCATGACTGTCCTGGGGCCAAAGCAAATTTGTGACTGGTGAACACCGTTAGGAGAGCCAAACAGGTTGAAAAACCGTCCTTTATAAACACTTTCCGTCCGGTATTCCGTTCCGCTTGTATATGATACCGCCTCAGCCCCGTAGTTTTCTTTTATTTCCTTCAGTTTTGCCGCTATCTCATCCAGGGC
>JAUYHV010000189.1 GCA_030689845.1 Dehalococcoidia bacterium | reverse complement strand
CCTCATGTTGAAGCGCCAAAGCCCGAGAAAAAGAGCGCAACTCCTCACGTTGAAGCGCTAAAACCCGAGAAAAAGAGCACGGCTCCTCATGTCGAAGCTCCAAAACCTGAGAAAAAGAGCACGGCTTCTCCAGTCGAAGCTCCAAAACCTGAGAACAAGACCGAAGCTTCTCCAGCCGAAGCTCCAAAACCTGTGAAAAAGACCGCAGCTTCTTCGGTTAAAGCGCCAAAACCCGGGAAAAAGAGCTCGGCTTCTCCCAAGGAACCCAAGAGCAAGTAACGTTTTTCAATGGAACCTGCCGCCTCTGCCAGAAGCCGGGCTGCAGGATTTCAAACCGGTGGTATTATTCGTCTTAGCTAACCCAGGGCTTCCTTCATAAACAGCCATGGAGGTTCGTTGCGGCAGTTTGGCCGGCATTAATACGTCAGGCATCCCTGCGTTTGTTTTGATAAACTACGGTTGGGTTGATAAAAAAGCAAAATAATCGAATGGTTGGAGGGCTGAATATCAATCCTCGGGTATTAACATTCCAATGAATATAGTTGTTTCCGGCTCCATGGCCTACGACAGGATTATGGACTTTCCAGGTCGTTTCAGTGACCATATCCTGCCGGAGAAAATCCACGTCCTGAATGTCAGTTTTACCGTTAACAGCTTGAGGGAGAAGTTCGGCGGCACGGCCGGCAACATCGCTTATGCCCTTTCCCTGTTAGGTGAAAAACCCGTAATCGTTGCTGCCATCGGCAAAGATTATCATCAATATTTCGATTGGCTCAAGAAAAATAACATTAGCTGCGACGGTATAACCATTATCGAACAGGAGTTAACTGCCTGCGCTTATATCACAACCGACCAGGCGGATAACCAGATAACAGGTTTCAATCCCGGAGCTATGAAATATCCGTCTTCCTTCAATTTTGAGAAAACAAATTCCGGGGAAAGCATCGTTATCATCTCCCCGGGTAACCTCGAAGACATGATGAGCTACTCCTCGGAGTGTAAGTCCTGGGGAATCCCCTATATTTTTGACCCGGGGCAATCCCTTCCCATGTGGGAAGGACAGAACCTCACCCGATGTATCGAAGGCTCGGATATATTAATATCCAACGACTACGAACTGGAACTGATCACCTGCAAAACTGGCCTGGATAAAAGGGGCCTTTTGGAACGGACCGGCGCCCTAATAACAACTCTGGGAGAGCACGGCTCAATTGTTACCGCCAAAGATTGCCAGGTCAATATTCCTGCCGTCAAGCCCAGAAAAACAGTCGATCCGACTGGCGCCGGAGACGCTTATAGGGCTGGTCTGATCAAGGGACTGACCCAGGGCAAAAGCGTGGCCGAGAGCGCCAAGATGGGAAGCGTTTGTGCCTCTTTCGCGGTGGAAAACTACGGCACACAGGAATATTTTTTTACTATGAGGGAATTCCAGGAGAGGCTTTGACCTGCTATATAAGTCAAAAAAGGCATTTTTTTTAAATGGTGAACACAGGGTGAAATATTGAAGATTTTCACGAACCGCCAGGGACCAGGGGAGAAAAAAGGGGATAAAAGAGATTGACAAAGACCCCGGAACAGGGCACTAAACCCGGATTGCGCATATGGCGCCGTACTTTTTCCTCTGTCCGTTATAAGGACTTCCGCTGGGTCTGGCTGGGCTCCTGCACAGAACATATCGGTGAGTTCATGGAGATAGCCGCTCTGCTGTGGCTGGTAAGACAGATTTCAGGCTCACCTTTCATTTTAACTCTGGTCGTCGCCCTGCGGTTCATACCCATGGTTATTTTTTCCGCCATTGGAGGCGTCGTCACCGACAGGATGAACCGGAGAAACTTACTGGTTATTACACTCGTGGCCTTCGGTTTACAATCAAGCATTCTCGGCATCCTGGTATTTACGGGTGCCGTGGTCTTATGGCATATTATCCTGATGGCAATATTAACGGGCGTCATAACCAGCTTTAACCATCCTGCAAGAGCTTCCATGATTCCCAACCTGGTAAAGGGAGAACACCTTTTAAATGCTATATCCCTTGACTCCGCATCCGTTATGGCAGCCCGCGTGATCGGCATGCCCATAGCAGGCGTAGTAATCGCCGTGGCAGGAGTAGCCCCTGTTTTTTTTATCAGGACTTTCGGAGCGCTCCTGGCCATCGTTTGGTTGTTGCAGGTCAATATGCCTGCAACCCCAACGGGTGTAAGGAAAGGAAATCCGTGGAAGAATCTCGTTGAGGGGTTCAGATACGTCTCCGGTTACGGGATTGTGCTGGCGCTGGTAGTCCTTTACCTTCTTCCCCAGTTCGCAAACCAGACTTATACAGGTTTTTTGCCAATATACGCTGTGGATATTTTTCACGTCGGGGCAGTGGGCTACGGATATCTGCAGGCAGCGCCGGGGTTAGGGTCCGTGTCTGCCATGGTCGTCCTTGCTTCTCTTGGCAGCGATATCCACAAGGGCAGGCTCCTTTTTGGCTCCGGGATGATAATCGGCCTGGCTTTATTTATTTTCGGTATTAACTCGTCTTTTATCTTCTCCTTGTTCATGTTATTCGTCCTGGGCGGTATGGGTACGGCTTTCCTTACCCTGAGCACCACCCTTATCCAGACTATCATCCCTGACGAGATGAGGGGACGGGTAATGAGCCTGAGAGAGATATCTTTCGGCCTGGGTCCGGCGCTGGGACTGATATTCGGGGCCATGGCAGAAACAACCGGCGTCCCCATGGCTGTGACCTACCTCGGGGTGGTTTGCTTTTTAATTCCGTTGATTTCAATGCTGGCTCTTCCCGGGGTGAGGCGATTGAATTAGTGCGATACACCCGCGTTTAACCGGGGCTGTATACAACAGCCTGCCCGTTAAGATAAAATAAAGTTAAATATAGAAAAGGAAATTATGAACCTGGCAGACATAAAAGACGCTACGCTGGCACCGGCCGGTAAACTGAAAATGGAATGGGCTTCCCGCGAGATGCCTGTTCTTGAACTTATAGGACAGCGTTTCGAAAAGGAAAAGCCGTTAAAAGGGCTCCGGCTTGCCGGATGTCTTCATATTACCAGTGAAACAGCTAACCTGGCGCTGGCACTGCAAAAAGGCGGTGCAGACCTGGTCCTGTGTGCCTCCAACCCCCTCAGCACCCAGGACGAAGTGGCGGCAGCCTTGGTCCATGAATACGGCATTCCCACTTTTGCCATAAAGGGAGAGGATAAAAATACATATTACGGGCACATCATGGCAGCCCTGAACCACAAACCCGGGATAACGATGGACGACGGCGCGGACCTGGTCAGCACACTCCATACGGAACGGAGAGACCTTCTTTCCGGGGTAACCGGAGGGACGGAAGAGACTACCACAGGGGTCATCAGGCTCAGGAGCATGGCAAAGGAAGGTAAGCTGAATTACCCTGTAATGGCGGTAAACGACGCCCAAACCAAGCATTTCTTCGATAACCGCTACGGCACCGGTCAGAGCACCATTGACGGCATCACCCGGGCGACGAATATCCTCTGGGCCGGCAAAAAAGTGGTTGTCAGCGGTTACGGCTGGTGCGGCAGAGGAGTCGCCTTAAGGGCCAGGGGGCTTGGTTCCCATGTCATAGTGACCGAAGTAGACCCGATTAGGGCCCTTGAAGCGAACATGGACGGTTATGAGGTTATGCCACTGGAGCAAGCCTCGCCCATCGGTGATATTTTTATTACCGTTACCGGTGATATCAGCGTCATCGACGAGCAGCATTTTTTAAAAATGCACGACGGAGCCATCATCGCCAACAGCGGTCACTTCAACGTGGAAATAAACATACAGGCCCTGGAAAAAATTTCTAAATCAAGACGGCAAATTAGGCCTTTTGTTGAAGAATTTACCCTTTCCAGCGGCCGTCAGCTTTACTTATTAGGTGAAGGGCGTTTGATTAACCTGGCCGCTGCCGAAGGACACCCCCCCAGCGTTATGGACATGAGCTTCGCGAACCAGGCGCTGTGTGCGGAATACCTTGTAAAAAATAAGGGAAAGCTTGAACCAGGGGTTTTTGCTGTTCCCGAAGACATTGACAGGGAGATAGGACGCCTGAAATTGTTTTCCATGGGAATAACCATCGATAAATTAACCCCCCAGCAGACCAATTATCTGGACAGCTGGGAACAAGGGACCTAAATATAATCCTGATAAGGGGGATAAATGTCACTTTCATTCCTGGAATCACCATCATATCTTTTCACGTCCGAATCTGTTACGGAGGGGCACCCGGATAAGCTGTGCGACCAAATTTCCGACGCAGTCCTGGACGCTATTATCAAAGATGATCCCATCGCCAGGGTAGCCTGTGAAACCGCCACCTCCACCGGCCTGGTTATAGTGATGGGCGAAATTACCACCACAACCTATGTCGATATTCCTGAAATAGTACGAAAAGTATTAAAGCAAACCGGATATGTTTATCCCGAATACGGATTTGACTACCAGTCCTGCGGAGTACTGGTTACCATTAAAGAGCAGTCGCCGGATATTGACATGGGTGTCAGCAAATCGCTGGAAGCAAGGCAAAATAGTCTGACGGACAGCGAACTGGACCTCATTGGCGCCGGAGACCAGGGCATGATGTTTGGTTTCGCCTGTACGGAAACTCCGGAACTGATGCCGATGCCCATATCCCTGGCCCACAGGCTGGCCAAAAGGCTGGCCTTCGTCCGGAAAAACAATATTTTGAAATACCTTCGTCCCGACGGGAAATCCCAGGTCACAATAGAATATTCCCATGGGAAGCCAAAGAGAGTAGACGCAGTTGTCATCGGAGCCCAACACAATCCTGAAGTCAGCCACGACACGATTGAAAAAGATATTATCGAGCATGTAATAAAAAACATAGTCCCCAAAGACTTAATGGACAGCAAAACCCGTTTCCTGGTAAACCCTACAGGGAAGTTCGTCGTCGGAGGTCCCGTCGCAGATGCCGGCGTGACCGGACGGAAAATCATCGTTGACAGCTACGGGGGAACCGCCAGGGTGGGGGGAGGCTGCTTCTCCGGCAAAGACCCGACCAAAGTAGACCGTTCCGGCGCTTATGCTGCCCGCTACGTGGCCAAAAACGTGGTAGCGGCAGGGCTCGCCGACCGTTTCGAAATACAATTATCCTATGCTATCGGTGTTTCTCACCCCATTTCTATTTCCATCGAGACCTTCGGCACCAACCGCGTCCCGGAGCAGGCTATACTGGATTTGATAAAAAAACACTTCGACCTGCGCCCGGGCGCAATCATCCGCGACCTTAAATTAAGCCGCCCGCTTTACCTTGCCACCGCAGCATACGGACATTTCGGTCGAGATGATATCGAAGCCCCGTGGGAAAATACAGATAAAGTATCCCTGCTGAAAAGCGAAGCAGGTTTGAAATAACCAAAGGTATCTACCGGAAGATTTATGGCTGACAAAATAATATTCGGAACGGACGGTTGGCGGGCTATTATCGCCGACGATTTTACATTCTCCAACGTCCGGGCATGTACCCAGAGCATAGCTAACTATCTCAACCGGGCCGACCTGCCAGCTAAGTCTATCCTTATCGGATACGACACCCGTTTCGCCTCCGAGGACTTTGCTGCCTGTGCTGCGGAAGTTATGGCCGGCAATGGGATAAAAGTTTACCTGTGTTCCACCGCAAGCCCGACTCCCGTTCTCAGCTATGGCATTACAGCCCTGAAAACAACCGGAGGCATTATAATTACGGCCAGCCACAATCCCGCCAAATGGAGCGGAATGAAATTTAAAACCTCCGACGGCACCAGCGCTCCCCAGGAAACAACGGACCAGATGGAAAAGGAAATACCTGAAATCCTTGCTGCCGGCGCTGTCCGGGTATCACCCATTTCTCAGGCGGTTAAATCGGGGGCCGTAGAATACGTCGACCTGGCGCCTGTCTATGCAGGGCACATAGGCAAATTAGTTGACCTCGAGGCAATAAAAAAAGCCAGGTTGAAAGTAGCAGTCGATTACATGTTTGGCGCCTCGGCCGGCTCATTCAGTTCCTTTCTTGGCGGTGGTGCCATTGAACTGATAGAGATAAACAACCACCGGAACCCCGCATTCCCGGGCATGGCCCAGCCGGAACCTATTGCAAAGAACCTCGCCGCCCTGAGAAAGGCCGTAGTTGAAAGCAAGGCCAGTGTCGGCATTGCCACCGACGGGGACGGAGACCGCCTGGGAGTCATAGATGAGAACGGTGAGTTCTTAACCACATTACAGGTATATGCCCTGCTGGCTCTTTATTTCCTTGACGCACTTAAAAAGAGAGGTGCCATAGTTAAGACTTTAACCTCTACCAGCATGCTGGACCGCCTCGGGGAACTTTACTCCGTGCCGGTGCTGGAAACACCAGTTGGATTTAAATATATCGCTCCCCTGATGATCAGTGAAAACGCCCTGATTGGCGGAGAAGAAAGCGGTGGCTACGGTTTTCGCGGGCATGTCCCCGAAAGAGACGGCACCCTCGCCGGGATCTACTTCCTGGACTTTATGGTAAAAACTAAAAAATCTCCGTCGGAGCTATTGAAATTCC
Source organism: Dehalococcoidia bacterium (assembly GCA_030689845.1). GTDB lineage: Bacteria > Chloroflexota > Dehalococcoidia > JACQUA01 > JACQUA01 > JAUYHV01. The sequence continues at coordinate 33,147 of JAUYHV010000189.1, read as the reverse complement.
TATATGACAAAGTAGGGCCCCATCACTACATAAGAAGCGACGTCAGCTTTACTCCCGGCGAAAGAGACAAGATTATTAATAAAGTTTCGTCGGAACATCCGTTAAGTATAGACGGTAAAAAAGTGGAGAAAACCGATACCAGGGACGGTTTCAAGTTTATCCTGTCCGGCGGGTCGTGGCTCCTCATACGCTTTTCCGGCACCGAACCCCTGCTTCGAATATACAGCGAGGCGGGAAGTCCCGGGGATGCCGAAAACCTGGTTGCCGCAGGAAAGAAAATAGCAGGGGTATAACCGTGCACATACTCGACGATATCCAAAATTATAATAAACTCGACCCATCCAATATGCTTGCCCACCTTCACGAACTGCCTGAAAAATGTGAATCAGCATGGCGTGAAGCCATGAATATTACCCTCCCCGGGGATTATTCAAATCTTAACAGGGTCATAATCCTGGGTATGGGTGGTTCCGCCATAGGTGGGGAACTGGCTCAGAGCCTTGTAACCGAAAAAGCATTTACAGCGGTCCACCGGGACTACGGAATGCCGTATCCTCTCGATGAAAAAACGCTTGTGATAGCCTCGAGCTACTCAGGTGAAACAGAAGAAACCCTGGACTCCTTCTCTGTGGCCCTGGATTCCCCTGCGAAAAGCATCGCCCTGACTACGGGAGGCAGGGTGAAAGAGCTTGCAGAGCGTCACGGCAAACCGGTTTTCACCATTAAATACAAAGCCCCGCCCAGGGCAGCCCTCGCATACAGCCTGATGCCTACCCTGGCGGTTTTGCACAAAGTTGGGCTTATTGCGGACTTAACCGAAACGTTAAGCGAAGCGAAAAAAGTCATGGAATCCCTTTCCAGCCGGATTTCGGAAACGGTGCCTGTTCATCAGAACAGGGCCAAGCAACTGGCCTTGAGATTACAAGGCCGCCTGACGGTATTGTATGGGGCCGGGTTTCTATCGGGGGTGGCCCACCGCTGGAAAACCCAGATTAACGAAAATAGTAAAGCCTGGGCTTTTTATGAAATATTTCCCGAATTAAACCATAACGCCGCTGTTGGTTACGAGTTCCCCGGTGAACTGCTCCCTATCTTTAGTGTTCTTTTATTACGCAGTTCCCGCCTTCACCCGAGGATTTTAAAACGTTATCATATCACCGCAGGAATCCTCGACAAGGCAAAAATTCACCATGAGTTCGTCGATACCGAAGGCAAAGAACTCCTCAGCCAGATGATGTTCCTGGTGCTGTTGGGAGATTATGTCAGCTATTATATGGCATTATTGAATAAATGCGACCCCATGCCGGTAAAGGTTATTGATCACCTGAAAAAAAGCCTCTCCGAAAATTGATATTCACGTCGTATGGACTTCCGTTTAACTGAAGAAGAAATATCTCTGCGGGAGCAAATAGCGTCTTTTGCCAGACGGGAAGTGCCTGAAGACTGGGAGGCAGGGTTTGAATATGAAGAATACTGCCCGGAGCACTGGCCTGTCACCAGGCAAATGGCAAGAAAGCTGGCCGCCCAGGGCTGGCTGGGGATGGGCTGGTCGGAAGCCTACGGCGGCACTAACCGTTCCGTAATGTCACAGCTAATCTTTTATGAGGAAGCCGTTTATCACAGGATCCCCGCTTATGACATGGGAATCGGGGGAGTTTCCAATGTAGGCGCTCTATTAGCCCTTTACGGAACGGAGGAACAAAAAAAGGAGCGCCTTGTGCGCCTGGCAAAGGGAACAGAATTCTGGTGCATCGGTTACAGTGAACCGGATGCCGGCTCGGACCTGCGTTCACTTAGCAGCCAGGCTATAGCGTCAGACAACGGTTTTGTTATTAACGGAAGCAAAATATGGACTTCCGCAGCCCAGGCGGCCGACTGGTGCTGGCTGCTGGCAAGGGTAGGGGCTGACACCGCCAAAAACAGGGGTTTAACCATTTTCCTTGTCAATATGAAATCCATAGGCATCACTGTCTCCCCCATCAACGATATCTGCGGTTTCCCCTCTTTCAACCAGGTATATTTCGATAACGTTTTTGTGGAAAAAGCAAACGTCCTTGGTGAGGTTGGCAAGGGATGGGATTACATGCCTGTACTCCTGTTCCTGGAGCGGACTTTCCAGGCGGGGGCATCGATAGCCAGGGCCAGAAGGCTGCTGGATGACACCGTCAATTATTTAAGGAATTACTCCCTGCCTGCCTGCCGGAATCGGGAATTAATACGGCACAGGTTGGCCGGTTTAAAAGTGGAAATAGAAGTCGGCAGGCTTGCTGCCTACAGGGCTGCCTGGTTCAAACAACGGGGGCTCATGCCGGAATCCGTCGCTTCAACAGCGAGGGTTTACAGTTCCCGCATCGAACAAGGAACCGCCAGGACTATTATGGGGGTTCTCGGGCTTTTCGGGCAGCTTAAAGGCGAATCTCCGCATTCCAGATTAAGGGGAGCAGCGGAGCACCTTTATCTTTGCAGCCTGTCTGATAGTATTCTCGGGGGCACAACGCAAATCCAGAAAAACATAATTGCCTTGCGCGGCCTCGGCCTCCCCCGGTAAATCCCCGCATTTAACGCTTGGTATACTGGGGAGCTTTTCGAGCCCTTTTCAATCCGTACTTTTTGCGTTCCTTAACACGCGCGTCCCGGGTCAGAAAACCATGCTGCCTCAATACCGGTTTTACGGACTCATCACCCCGTACAAGAGCTCGGCTGATACCGTGGCGTATCGCCCCTGCCTGTGACGAAGTACCACCGCCAACAACTTTTATTGTTATATCGAATTTGTCTTTATTGTCAGTTACAACCAGGGGCTGCAACACTGTAGTCTGTTGCACGAGGTCGGGGAAATATTGTTCTAAAGGTTTGTCGTTTATGTTAATTAGACCCGTACCTTTGCTTACCCTGGTTCGGGCAATAGCACATTTACGCCGTCCTAACCCGTAATTATAAGCTTGTTCCTTCAATAGCTGCGTCTCCCTTTAAATAGTATAACCTCACCTTTCGGTGAAACATATATTTTAATTATTATTTTTTACTTAGGCATGAAAAGCCTACGCCGGCGCCGCTTCTCCGCTTCCTGCCACGGTGTTATCCCCGGCAACGGTTGTTTCATTTACTGACGGCAAGCTTCCAGATACCTGTCCACCATGAGGGTGACTGTCACCGGCATATACCTTAAGTTTTTTGAACATTGCTGCCCCGAGGCGGTTATGGGGCAACATTCCCTTAACGGCCTTTTCCAGGGGTCTCGTGGGGTGTTTTGCCGCCATATCCCCATAAGTGACTGATTTTAATCCACCGGGATAACCGGAATGCCTGTAATATAATTTATTTTTTTCTTTTGTACCGGTAACACGTATTTTCGCTGCGTTTACCACAACTACGTAGTCACCTGTATCCAAATGTCTGGTGAATACAGGCTTGTTTTTCCCCATCAACACCTGCGCAATTCTCGTTGCCAGCCTTCCAAGGACCTGCCCGGAGGCATCTACGACATGCCATTCTCTTTGAATATCTTTAGCCTTAATAGAATAAGTCTTCACGAGTAATTCTCCAGATAGTCATTATACTTTACTTGCATTAAATACAAGCCGTTGGCGGGAGCGCTATTTTTAATTATACCTCTTTTCCCGGCTTCCAGTATATTTTTAATATAATCGGTATTCGCTTTACCCTTCCCTACCGTCACCAGGGATCCCACAATATGCCGGATCTGATGCGGTAAAAAAGAACTTCCTATTATTTTAAATATTATAAAAGGCGAATCTTGATAGAATGATGCGTGGTACACCGTGCGAACCGTGCTGGATGCCTGGGATCCGAGGTCGCTTGTGAATCCCATAAAATCATGACATCCTACCAGCGAGGTACAGGCTTGTTCCATGGCTCTAACATCCAGTCTCTGCGGAACCACGTAGGCATACTTCCTCCACAGTGCCGAGCCCTCTTCACTATCCAGCATGTAATAATGGTATTCCCTGCTTACAGCGTTTCTCTGGACATTAAATTCCAGGTCAATTTTGTAAGCCCTTTTTACAACGATATCCTCCGGCAGATAGTAATTCAGCGCCCGAACCATGGTTTCCGGGGTTAATTTGGATTTGGTCCTGAAGCTGGCGACCTGCCCCCTGGCATGAGCGCCCGCATCGGTACGACTGGCAGCCAGCACCCTTATTCTTTCCCGGGTGGTCTTAAATATCGCCTCCTCGAGCTCCCCCTGAACGGTCGGAACTGCTGGCTGAAATTGAAAACCGTGGTAATTGCTGCCGTCGTACTCAATAACAAGAGCTAACTTGGCAATTCCCTCAGGCCCCGGTAAAACTGTTGTATCCATGGATAGACTTTTCTACATACCCTCTGCGTTTATTTTACGAGTTCTATTTTTACCATCATTGCCCCGTCCCCCAGCCTTGGTCCCAGTTTTATTATCCTTGTATACCCGCCAGGCCTGGAGGCAAACCGGGGACCTAATTCACTGAAAACCTTATCGACGACTTTTGTATCCTGTACAAAAGACAGGGCTTGCCTCCGGGCATGAAGACTCCCGTCCTTGCCAAGGGTAATAATTGGGTCACAAAAACTGCGGAGTTCTTTAGCTTTTGCTTCCGTCGTTTTGATTGCTTCATGTTTCAGCAATTCACGCACGAGGCCCCTGAACAGAGCAAGCCTCTGGTTCGTTGGCCTATCAAATTTCCTGCCGCTTATTTTGTGCCTCATAATATAAATTCTCCAGAATTATTATCTCTTTAAAAACGATGTCAGGCTGAACAGAAACAGGGCGTTTTCCTTATCCCGCCGACAATATTCGAGAAACCTGCTACTCTGAAGCCGGTTCCTCCTCTTTATCCCCGGTATCTTCACTTACAGGTTCTTCAGACTCATCCTCGGTGACCGTCAGCACTCCCAGTTCCTTCAGCTTTTCAAGTTCCGATATTATAACCGGGGGTTTTTCTTCCCCTTCGCTCATCAAGGAAAAGCCAAGTTCCTGAAGTCGCTGCATCAGTTCATCCCTTGATTTCTGTCCGAAGTGCCTCAACTGGTTCAGGTCTGACTCGCTCTTGCTCAAAAGCTCACCCAGGATAGTTATTCCACCTCTCCTCAAACAGTTTAACGTCCTGGTAGAGAAACCGATTTCCCCAACGGGTTTATTGAACTGGTCGGGAGGAAGGTAACTTTGTAACATTTGTTTTTCAGCAGCTTTTATCGATACTTTTACCAGTTCGGCAAAATTAGATAACTGGTCTATCATAATTTGAGCAGCTTGACTTAAAGCCTCAACAGCCGAAACCGATAAATCAGTCCAGACTTCCAGGACAAGTTTTTCATAGGTGCTTTCCTGACCCACCCGTGTTGGTTCTACCTTGTAATCTACTTTGCGCACAGGGGAAAATATAGCGTCAATGGGTATTGAACCCACGGACAATCCTTCGTCGCTGTGGTCGGCTGGCAAATAACCCCTCCCTGTTTCCACGTTCATCTCCACCGAAAGCTTTGAGTTCTTGGAATCCATGGTAGCCAAGTATAAACCAGGATTGACTAATTCATAGTCCGCAGTCGTTTTTATGTCTGCGCCGGTAACAATACCCTGTCCGGAAACATTGAGCATCAACTTGCCAGGTCGGTCGCTTAAAAATCTAAATCTCAGGCCTTTAATGTTCTGGATAAACTGCAAAGTATCCTCTTTTACATCCGGTATGGTTGAGAACTCGTGTTCAACCCCGTCTATTTTTATCCAGGTGACCGCAGCACCAGGCAGGGAGCTGAGCAATATCCTTCTCAACGTATTACCAAGGGTCACACCGAACCCTTTTTCCAGGGGTGCGGCGACTATTCGCCCATAGTCCTGGGAACTTTCAGTGCACTCAACAATGGGTAGAACAAAATCTTTAGACAATATTAATCACCTCAAAATATGAAGGTATTCAAAATAAAAATATTAGTGTGGTTAATTAAACCCCTAACGGGAGTAATAAGCAATAATTACGCTTTCATCGAACGTTGGTTGGAAATCTTCTCCCGTGGGCAATGAAATTACCCTGCCTGAAATGTTTTCCTTGTCAACGCTGAGCCAGTCTGGAGACGACTTCGACTTAATCGTCTCGACCAACTCCTTGAAGTATTCACTCTTTTTGCTTCCCTCCCGCCAACCGATGGTATCTCCAGCATTTAGCCTCATGGACGGTATATTAGCTCTTTTTCCGTTCACAGTCAGGTGCCCGTGCCTAACAATCTGCCTTGCCTGGGCGCGGGAATCAGCGAAACCCAGTTGCAATACAATACTATCGAATCGCGTTTCCAGCAACTGAAGCAGGTTTTCGCCTGTCTTGCCCGGTCTCCTTTCAGCTTCTCTGAAAGTCTTCCTGAATTGGCGTTCCAGTAATCCATAAATATAACGGGCTTTTTGTTTCTCCCGGAGCTGGATACCCCTGTCTGATACCTTGCGGCGCCTTTGCACCTGCTGCCCCGGCGGCGCACTCCGTCTTTCAACGCCGCACTTCGGCGTGAAGCATCTCTCCCCCTTGAGCATTAGTTTCTGTCCTGACCGCCGGCAAAGGCGGCATACAGCATCAATATAACGAGCCATGTTTTACTATACCCTTCTTCTTTTCGGGGGACGGCATCCGTTATGGGGAGTAGGAGTCACGTCCCTAATTCCTGTTATCATGAGGCCGCCGGCCTGCAAAGAGCGAATAGCTGCCTCACGGCCGCTTCCAGGTCCTTTTACGAATATCTCAACCTGACGCATCCCGTGTTCGATGGCCTTTTTGGCTACTTCGGTCGCCGCAATCTGGGCAGCGAACGGGGTCCCTTTCCTGGACCCTTTGAATCCGGCAGTTCCGGCGCTTCCCCAGGCAATCACGTTGCCTTCAGTATCGGCTAAGGTGATAATAGTATTATTGAAGGTAGACTGTATGTAAGCCTTACCCCTCGGTACAGACTTTCGTTCCTTTTTCTTGGTCCGCGTTTTAACTTTTTTGATTGCCATAAATAATCCCCTATGAAAATAATTTGCCTATTTCTTTGCTCCCGGCCTGCGTCCGCGCCCCGCAACAGTCTTCCTCGCTCCCCGCTTGGTTCTGCTGTTCGTCCGCGTCCTCTGGCCGCGACAGGGTAACCCGCGGCGGTGCCTGAGACCACGGTATGAGCCGATTTCAATGAGCTGTTTAATATTGAGTCCGACTTCTTTGCGCAGATCACCTTCGACCCTGTATTCCTTGTCGATAAGTTCGCGTATGCGGTTTATTTCATCTTCATTGAGGTCCTTAACCCTGATTGCCGGGTTTACATTGAGCCTTTGCAGTATCTGTTTGCTGAGGCTGGGACCTAATCCATATAAATACTGTAGGGAATATTCAACCTGTTTGTTGGCAGGTAAATCTACACCAGCAATACGAGCCATAACGAATTCGCCTTTCTAACCTCTTTTTCCTTTAACCTTGTCTCTGCTTATGCCTGGGATTCGAGCAAATAACTCTTACCACGCCTTTGCGCTTTATTATCTTGCATTTTTCACATCGGGCTTTAACCGAAGCTTTAACTTTCATATTTAATATCCTTGTCTATTTGAGGCGATAGGTGATACGCCCTCTGGTTAAATCATAGGGTGAAAGTTCCACCAGGACCTTGTCTCCAGGAAGAATCTTTATATAATGAAGGCGAATTTTCCCGGAAATGTGGGCATGTACTTTGTGCCCATTAGCCAACTCGACCTTAAAAACGGCATTAGGCAAACTCTCAATTACTATACCTTCTACTTCGATGGAATCTTTTTTAGGCATATGATAATTTTACGCTTAATAAGCCATTCTTGCAAACATTATGTTTGCTTTGGTCCTTTTCCAAAACTCCTCTATCTATGGCGATTCCCCTTTATATTCGACATTAAAGAGCTGTCAGTATCTCGGCCCCGTTCTTTGTGATGACAATCGTATGTTCGAAGTGGGCTGAAAGACCGCCGTCGGCCGTCAAAACGGTCCACATGTTCTTGGCGATCCTGGTCCGCCAGGTACCCGTGTTTACCATGGGTTCTATTGCCAGGGTCATTCCGGGATATAAAACCGGGCCTTCCCCTTTTACCCCTACATTCGGAACCTGGGGGTCTTCGTGAAGGTTTGCCCCGATCCCGTGCCCGGAGTATTCTTTAACCAGGTAAAAACCTGTTTTTTCCACATAGGATTGGATGGCATTCGATAGGTCCCCAACGTGAACTCCTGCCCGGGCAACCCTGATTCCTTCCGCCAAAGCACCCTTTGTCGTTTCTAAAAGCCGCTTCCCTGTTTCGGATACGGGGGTGATCCCCACAGTTATCGAAGCATCCCCCTGGTACCCTTTATATATGGCACCGACATCCAGGGAAACAAGATCGCTTTCCTTTAATACCCGGTTCCCCGGAATACCATGAACAATTTCATCGTTAATGGATACACATAAAGTAGCCGGGTAAGAGCGGTATCCCTTAAAAGAGGGAATCCCGCCGAGTCTCAGGATTTCTTCCTCCGCAATCACGTCCAACTCCTGGGTTTTGATGCCGGGTTTAATCAGGCCGGTCAGCTTATCCAGAACCCTGGCGACAATTTTTCCTGCTTGCCTCATAAGGGTAATTTCATTTTCTGATTTAATTATTATTCCCATTGATTTGTATTCAGTGATTCCTTGCCAAGCGAAAAACCGGATAGCAAGCTTTTATAGTCCCGAGAATCATCGAACCTCGTCCTATCCGTTTTCCAACCCCGTAGTAACGTTCACGCTACTTTAAAGGGTCTGTACTATCAACTCACCATGGCTTTTATATCAAGCCAGACTTTTTCAGGTGTCTGGGTCCCGTTAACTTCTACCAGGTTGCCTTTTTTTGTGTAATATTCAATAAGGGGTTCCGTTTGCTTGTTGAACTCTACAAGGCGATTCTGTATTGTTGCCGGTTTGTCGTCGTCCCTCTGGTAAAGTTCTCCGCTGCACTTATCACATTTTCCTTTGGTTTTGGGTGGGTTGTTAACCTCGTGATAAGGTGTCTGGCAGTCCCTACAAATCCACCTGCCGCTCAAACGTTTCAACAGTTCATCATTGGAAACCTTTATATAAACAACCCTGTCAATGATTTTCCCGGTTTTTTTTAAAGCTGCGTCCAGGGCTTCAGCCTGTTCGATATTCCTGGGAAATCCGTCGAGAAGAAATCCCGCGGCACAGTCCTTGTCAGCAACCCGTTCCAGGATCATGTTTATCGTAATGGGGTTGGGTACCAACTGCCCTTTATCCATGTATGACTTCGCTTCAAGACCCAGTTTTGTGCCCTGGGCTGCATATTTCCGGAACAAATCACCCGAAGCAATATGAGCTATGCCGAATTCTGCTGATAAATAGGCCGCCTGTGTTCCTTTCCCTGCTCCCGGGGCTCCTAATAAAATAAGATTCATAAAGCCCCTATCTTATAAACCCTTCGTAATGCCGTATGAGAAGCTGCGCCTCGAGCTGCTTCATAGTATCCAGGACAACACCTACCACAATGAGCAACCCTGTGCTGGACAACTGCAATACCTGCCCTGCCGTCCCGGTTCCGATCTGTGCCAAGTATGGTGAAACGGCCACTAAAGCCAGGAATACCGCTCCACCCCAGGTGATGCGGTTGATAACCCGGTTAAGATATTCTTCGGTAAATTTTCCGGGTCTTATACCCGGTATAAAACCGCCCTGTTTTTTAAGAGTTTCGGCCAGGTTTTGCTGTTGAAAAATTACCATGGTATAGAAAAAAGCAAAAGCAAGCACCAGTAAGCCGTAGCTGGCCCAGTAAAATAAGTTAGCTCCGTCAAACAAATTCCGGATAAAATTTGCTGCGCTACCGACAAAGCCGGAACTATTTACGAAATAGCTGGCAACCGTGCCGGGGAAGATCATAACCGACATTGCAAAAATCAACGGTATCATTCCCGCGCTGTTTACTCTCAGGGGAATATAGGTTGATCCCCCCTGCCGCATCATTCTTCCCCGCTGGAAAACCGTCCTGGCATACTGAACCGGAATACGCCGGTGTGCCTGGGTGACTATAACGATTACGAGTATCAGCATTAAACCGAGGACCACAAAAGCAAACAAACTAATAAGGTTTCCCCTGGTTAAATAAGACCTCCCGATCATCCCTGGCAGTCCGGAGACTATTCCGCCGAATATAAGTATGGAAATTCCGTTCCCGATTCCGCGCTCGGTGATCAATTCTCCGAGCCATACCAGGAACATCGTACCTGCAATCATCGTGAAAACCATTGCGACAGTGGGGAACAGTCTTTCGCCGGTAAGGCCAATACCTACACCCGTGAGAATTCCTTCGTTGTTTAAAATAACCAGTTGCCCGTATCCCTGTAAAGCAGCTAAGGGAACAGTCACCCAGTGGGTAATAACATTTAGTCTGTTACGGCCGGCCTCTCCTTCCTTGGACAGGGCAGCAAGGCTGGGGATAACGGGTATTAACAATTGCATGATAATCGAGGAGGTAATGTAGGGGTAAACGCCCATCGCGGCAACGCTGAAATTCCTCATGGCGCCGCCGCTGAAAAGGTCCAGCATTCCTAATAACTGGTTTCGTTCAAAAAGGTCCTTGAGGGCATCGAGATTAACGCCGGGAAGGGGAACGTGTGCCACAAACCGGAATATAACCAGGATGAGGAGTGTAAATAGAAGTTTTCGCCTCAGGTCCGGGAGACCGAAGGCATCCATCATAGCCTTGATTAGCCTGGATGTTGCGCCCCTCTGTCTCATTCCTTAAGCTCAACTCCTTTTCCCCCCACAGCCTCTAAAGCGGTTCTGGCCGAGTTGGAAAATTTGTGAGCATGGACAACCAGGGGATGTTCTATCGTGCCATTCCCCAGAACCTTTATGTGTTTTCTTAATGACTTAACCAGGCCTGCCTTTAGCAGGCGATCGGGAGTTACTTCCGAGCCGCTTTCAAACACATTAAGAAGACCTATATTCACTAAAGAATATTCTTTCTTAAAGTGATTGGTAAATCCTCTCTTAAAGGGTAATTTTTTAATCAGGGGGTTTTGCCCCCCTTCGAAACCGGGTCTTACACCCCCACCGGATCGGGATTTTTGCCCTTTCATTCCCTTGCCGCTGTAGGCACCGTGGCCGCTCCCGTCACCTCTCCCAACCCTTTTTCGCCGGAATTTTGAGTCTGCTGCTGGTTTTAGTTCGTGTTGCCGTACCAAAGAACTATTACCTTCCTTCTTCAACTGTTACCAGGTGCCGTACTTTTGTTACCATGCCCCTGATACTGGGATTATCTTTGTGCTTCACTTTTTGGTTCAGACGCCGCAATCCGAGAGCCCGGATGGCATCTCTCTGATCCTGGGAATACCCGATAGCACTTTTCGTCCAGGTTACAATCAAGCTAGCCAATATTTTCTACCTTTTGCGTACCAGAATCTTGTTTTCCAGGAATCCTTGGTTTCCTCGGATCCTTCAACGAGGTTAAAGCAAGAATAGTTGCCTTGGCCAGGTTAACAGGATTAGGATTACCAAGAGACTTGGTCAGAATGTCTTTTACCCCCGCCGCCTCCAGTACCGCCCTCACCCCACCACCAGCTACAAGACCGGTCCCGGGGGACGCAGGTTTCATCAGTATTTTAGATGCGCTGAATTTAACCAGGGTCTCATGGGGTATCGTATCCCCGATCATGGGTACCGTTACCATATTTTTTCTTGCCGCAACGCCGCCTTTACGAATTGCTTCAGGGACTTCCTTCGCTTTCCCAATCCCCAACCCGACTTTTCCCGCCCCGTCCCCAACGACGACTACGGCACTGAAACCAAAGTTTTTCCCGCCTTTAACCACTTTGGAAACACGGTTGATATATATTATCTTTTCCTTAAGGTTTCCCTCCGAGGAATCGCCCATACGACCTGATTTATAAACCATTATATATCCTGTATCTAAAATTGCAGCCCGGCTTCGCGGGCTCCTTCAGCCAGAGACTTTACCCTGCCGTGGTATTTATACCCGGCCCGGTCGAAAATAATTGTAGTGATTCCTTTTTCCAAAGCCCTTTGCCCTACCAGTTTGCCAACCAGGTTGGCTATGTCCTTCTTGGGCATATCATTCACTTTTTCCCTTAATTCCGTATCCAGGGTTGATGCGGATATCAACGTAGCTCCTTTAACGTCGTCAATTATCTGACCATAGACATGGTTTAAACTCCGGAATACACATAACCTGGGTCTTTCCGCTGTACCCTGGACCCTCGTCCTGATTCGGTGATGTCTCGCCGCCCGGGCGCTTCGGGAGTCTTCTTTTTTTCTGGGTATTTTCATTATTTCTTAGCTCCTGCTTTTCCGGCTTTTCCTGCCTTCTGTCTCACCCGCTCACCGGCGTAAGTCACCCCTTTCTTCTTATAGGGATCAGGGGGCTTTAAACGTCTTAGTGTGGCTGCGACCTGCCCGACATCCTCTTTATTGAAACCAACTACCCTAATCCTGGTGGGATTATCCAATTGAAAACTTACCCCCTTGGGAGGGTCGATCTCCACAGGCTTTGTAAAACCCAACTGCAACGAAATCTTTTCCCCGATTTTCTGCCCCTTGTAACCTACCCCAACGATATCGAGCGTCTTTTCAAAACCCTCGCTAACACCTTTTACCATGTTGGCTATCAGGGTCCGGGTCAGTCCATGGAGTTGGCGCAATTTCCTGTTGTCGCTCGGACGCGATACCGTAATAATGGAATTCTCCAACGATAGGATAATATCCGGATGAAAGTCCCTGGTCATTTCTCCTTTTGGTCCTATTACGTTTACCCGGTTTTTTTCTATCTTAACCTTAACGTTACCGGGAACCGTGATAGGTTTTTTACCTATTCTCGACATTTTGTCCTCGTGAAAGATTATTTACCAGATATAGCAAAGCAATTCCCCGCCGACATTGGCCCTCCTGGCTTCCTTTCCTGTCATAATACCCTTAGGTGTAGACAGAATGGCAACGCCAAGACCAGAATAAACCCTGGGAATTTTGGCCCTTTTAACGTAAATCCTTCTGCTGGGTTTACTTATCCTTCTTAATCCGTTAATAACCGGTTGTTTTTTTTCCCCGTATCTCAGATTGACCTTGATAACTCTCTGGGGGTCTCCCTTCAATACTTCATAATCTTCGCAATACCCTTCATCCCGCATTATTCGTGCAACAGCGAGTTTGATCGCGCTGGCGGGAATCAACACCATCGGGTGTTTAACCATAAGAGCGTTGCGAATCCTGGTCAGCATATCTGCAATCGGATCATTAACCATATAGCTCATTTTCTTTATTTTTATCCAACCTCGCCGTTTGATTACTTTTGAATATTAACTAATTATTATTACCTTTTTATTGCTTCTTTACCAGCTTGACTTTGTTACGCCGGGCAACTCCCCGAAGGCGGCCAGGCGGCGAAAACATATACGACAAAGTGCAAATTTCCTTATATAGCCCCGAGGTCTTCCGCAGGCCTGGCAACGATTGCGTTTTTGCACTTTAAACTTTGGCGTACGGCGGGATTTTACTATTTTGGATGTTTTAGCCATAATTAAACCTTAACCTAGTTCCTAATAAAAGGCATTCCTAATAGTTCTAAAAACTTTTCACCTTCTTCGCGAGAGGCCGCAGTTGTAACAATCGTTATCTCCATACCCCTGATTTTGTCCACCTTGTCATATTCAATCTCGGGAAAAACAAGTTGCTCCTTCAGACCAAGAGTATAGTTCCCTTTACTATCGAAAGCGGTCCGTGGAACTCCCTGGAAATCGCGTATACGCGGTAAAACGGAGTTTATTAATTTACCTAAAAAATCATACATTCGCTTGCCCCGGAGGGTAACCTTGAGGCCTATTGGCATTCCCTGTCGCAGTTTGAAAGCGGCGATAGATTTTTTACTCCTTGTGGTTATCGGGTGCTGCCCCGTGATGGTTGTCAGGTCCTTCTCTGCTGCTTCGAGCGCTTTGGCATTTGTAATAGCTTCCCCCATACCTATATTAACCACGACCTTCACCAGGCGCGGGACCCCCATTACATTTTTAATCCCGAGTTGTTCCTGTAATGGAGCTATTACATTGTTCTTATAATGTTCTTTTAGCACTTTAATTCATTCTCTTACGGATAATAGATTTCCTGTTTTACTCAATAACTTCGTGACAGGCCCTGCAAAGCCTTACCTTTTTCCCATCCTCGAGGGACAAATGGCCTATCCTTGCCGGTTTACTGCATTTCGGGCACAAAACCATGACATTGGATACCTTAATCGGGGCTTCTCTTTCGATGATTCCGGCCTGCCTGACCGTTCCGGTGGGGCGAACGTGCTTTTTTATCATGTTCACGCCGTCGACTATCAGGCGGTCTTTCTTGGTGTCAACCACCCGCACTTTGCCCTTTTTCCCTTTATCTTTTCCGCATATTACGAGAACAGAATCATTTTTATGGATTTTCATGGTGTTTACAGCACCTCCGGAGCCAGGGAAATTATTTTCATAAAATTCTTTTCCCTCAGCTCACGGGCAACAGGACCGAAAACCCTGGTACCCCTCGGATTATTTTTCTCGCTGAGAAGCACTGCCGCGTTATCATCGAACCTGATATATGAGCCGTCTTTTCTTTTTGAATGCTGAGTAGTCCTGACCACAACCGCCCTCACCACATCCCCCTTTTTTACGGCTGCCCCCGGTAAAGCCTGCTTAACACTGGCAACGACGACATCACCAAGAAAAGCATACCTTCTCCTGGTCCCGCCGGGAACGTTTATGCACATTATGCTTTTAGCGCCTGAATTATCGGCTACTCTTAACCTGCTAGTTGACTGAATCATTTTGCGTTCCTGATGTTTCTTCCTGATCTATATTATCCGGTCCGGCAGTCACGGGTTCAACCTCTCCTGTCATCTTTTCCTCCACCACACCCAAAACTTGCTCATCGCTACTTAAAGGCTGCCACGCAGCCATCTTGCCTTTTTGCACTATTTCCTGGACGATCCACCTCTTCTCCTTGGAAAGAGGACGTGTCTCAACAATCCTGACCAGGTCGCCGACTTCGACGGGAATCTCAACATGTGCCTTAACCCTGGTCCTTTTCTTAGTAATTTTGCCATACAGACGATGGCGCTGCTGTGTTTCAATTGACACCACTGCAGTTTTAATCATCTTGTCGCTTACAATCGTGCCAACACGGGTTTTTCTATTTTGTAACATTAATGTTTGATCTTTCTACTGCCCTTAAGCTGATCCTCTTTCACTGAGCACAGTCAGCATTCTGGCGACCGTTTTCTTAGTTTTCGGAATCTCCCGGTCGTTGACTAACTGCCTTGTAGCCAGGCGAAAACGCAGGTTAAACAGAGCCTGCCTTGCCTCCTCCAATTGTTTCTGTAACTCCTCGGTTCCGAGGGCTCGAATTTCCTGGATCTTCAATATACTTTAGCCCTCCTATTTAAAATCACCGGCCGAAGCTTTTGCCAGGAACCTGGTATGGATGGGCAGTTTTCCTGCCGCTAACCTCATGGCGTCCTGGGCTATGTCTTCTTTTACTC
This sequence comes from Dehalococcoidia bacterium, assembly GCA_030689845.1. Taxonomy (GTDB): domain Bacteria; phylum Chloroflexota; class Dehalococcoidia; order JACQUA01; family JACQUA01; genus JAUYHV01. Next base: position 17,630 of record JAUYHV010000189.1, on the reverse strand, counting down.
CGGCGATCTCAAAGAGAATTTTGCTCCTTTTTACCACCGCTACCCAGTGGTCCGGCGGCCCTTTGCCGCTGCCCATGCGCGTTTCTGCGGGTTTCTTCGAAACCGGTTTATCCGGAAAAGCGCGTACCCACACTTTTCCGCCCCTGGATAGACGGTGAGTAATAGCCCGGCGGCCGGCTTCAATCTGCCGCGCCGTTAGCCAGCATGATTCCGTCGCCATTAACCCGAATTCCCCAAACTCAATTGTATTGCCAGCCTGGGCTGCGCCTTGCCGCCTTCCGCGGTGCTGCTTTCTGTATTTAACTCGCTTAGGCTGCAACATCTGGGTTCTCCGTTAATTGTATTATTGTTTCCACTGCAGAACCTTCAACCGGGTTTCCTACCAGGCTCTCTACCGGTCCGGTTTTTGCCTTCATTTCCTCCAGCGGCACTGGAGCCTTCTCTTCGAAAACATCTCCCTTATAAATCCACACCTTTATGCCTACCTTGCCCTGGGCGGTATTGGCCTCTGCGAACCCGTAATCAATATCAGCCCGGAGGGTCGCCAATGGAACGCGTCCTTGCCGCATGGTTTCTCTCCTGGCTATTTCCGCGCCTCCCAACCTGCCAGCACAACCCACCTTTATACCCTTGGCGCCTGACTGCATTGTTCGCAGGAGGGCTTGTTTCATAGCACGGCGGTATGAAGCCCGCCTTTCAATCTGGTCGGCGATGTTCTGGGCAACAAGGGGTGCTTCCAGTTCCGCTTGCCGGATTTCCTGGATAACCAGCCTTACTTTCTTATCCGTGAGTTTTTCAAGTGTTGCTCTCATCTGGTCTATGCGTTGTCCGCTTTTACCGATTATTATTCCCGGCCTGGCAGTGTGAAGAGTGATGGTAATTTCGTTAACCTTTCGCTCTATTATCACATTGGCGATAGCGCCGTCCCGGTAATTACTCTTGATAACTTTACGCAGTTTCAAATCTTCCTGAACCAGCTGCGGGTACTGCTTGTCCGCGTACCATCTCGCTTGCCAGGTCCGGGTAATTCCCAGCCGAAAACTTATAGGATTAACTTTGTGTCCCAATCATCCCTCCTTTTCTTCTACTATTACAGTAAGATGACAGGAACGTTTTAAAATACGGCTGGCCCGTCCCCTGGCCCTGGCTCTGAACCTTTTCAAAGTCCTTCCTTTGTCAGCGTAAATGCCTACGATTTTCAGGTTGGCCGGTATCAAGTGATAATTATTTTCCGCATTTGCGGCAGCAGATTTTACTACTTTTGCCACATGTCGGGCGGAGGGAGAAGGTAAGAACTTTAAAACGGCCAGACCTTCGTCCACTTTCTTATTCCGGACCGTATCCACGATAAGCTGCATTTTCTTAAAGGATACTCCGACGTTTTTTGCTACTGCTTTAACTTGCATAATTATATCTCTGGCTGGGTTCCTAATTGATTTTACCAGTTAACTCCTTTTTTATTCCTTGCTCTTAGACGAGTGGCCACGGAATGTCCTGGTAGGAGCAAACTCACCCAGTTTATGGCCGACCATGTTTTCCGTAATGAAGACCGGGACGTGACGCCTACCGTCATGAACCCCGATAGTATGGCCGAGCATTTCCGGAATCACAGTACATGCCCGGGCCCAGGTTTTTATTACAGTTTTCTGGCCGGAACTGTTGACAGCCTCTACTTTTTTCATTAACTTGGGGTCAATATACGGCCCTTTTTTTACTGACCTGGACATTATTTACTTTCCTTACCTATTTTTAGATCGACGTTTAACAATCATTTTGCCGGTATCTTTACGCCGCCTGGTCTTGTATCCCAGTGCCGGCTTTCCCCAGGGTGTTTTCGGTCCGGTGAGCCCAATCGGGCTTCGCCCTTCGCCCCCGCCATGCGGATGGTCTCTCGGATTCATGGCAGTACCGCGTACCGAGGGCCTCCTCCTCAGCCACCTGCTCCTACCGGCTTTACCAAGAACTATATTCTGGTGCTCCACATTGCCGACCTGACCGATAGTAGCCATGCACTCTATGTTTATTCTTCTTAATTCCAGCGACGGCAAACGTATAAGGGCATATTTTTCTTCCCTGGCCATCAACTGGGCCGCCTGGCCCGCAGAACGGACAAGCTGGGCCCCCTTACCCCTGTAAAGCTCCAGGTTATGAATCATCGTGCCTACAGGAATATCTTTCAAGGGAAGGGCATTCCCCGGTTTTATTTCAGCGCTGCTTCCGGCGTTCACGGTATCACCGACCGCCAGTCCCACCGGAGCCAGGATGTACCGCTTATCACCATCGGCATAATGGACCAGGGCGATGCGGGCTGTGCGATTGGGATCGTATTCAATGGCTGCTACCTTGCCAGGCACGCCGATATTATCCCTCTTGAAATCGATATCCCTGAGCATACGCTTGCTCCCACCACCCCTGTGACGCACGCTTATGCGACCCTGGTAGTTACGTCCGGCGTTGTTCTTGCGGGGATGGATAAGGGACTTCTCAGGTTCCGTTTTGGTTATCTCGTCGAAAGAAAATCCTACCATACCCCTTCTGCCCGGGGACGTAGGCTTAAAATTCTTTAAACCCAAAATAATTCTCCTGTACCTTTTTTAACAATCATCTTAAAAACTAAATACCTTCGAATATCTGAATCTTGTCACCTTTTTTTAGTGTCACTACGGCTTTTTTCCATGAAGGCGTGGTTATCATCCTGGCACCGAACCTTTTCTTTTCACCGTGAACGTTGATTATATTAACCTTTTCAACCTTGACTTTGAAAGCGAGCTGGACAGCCTGTTTAACCATAGGCTTGTTGGCATTCTTGTGCACTTCAAAAACATATTTTCCCAGTTCCTGAAGTATGGTATTTTTTTCTGTTACCAAAGGCCGCCTTAGAACTTCGTAAAGGTGCATTTTTGAATCCTCTTGATCTACTTATCCCCGGGTTCTTGCTGTCCCCACATATCCTCAGCTTTTCGTATCGCATCCACGGTCATTGCTAAACTGTTAAATTTCAACAAATCCGCTAAATTTATCGAATCCAAGGGTAAAACTTTTATCTCGGGCACATTCCGGGCACTGAACTTCAGCTCATTTGAAGGCTGGGTGGTCACAAAAAGCACCGTAGAAGAAATACCCAGGTTTTTCATAACATTTATGATTTCTTTTGTTTTTGGGCTGTTTACTTTCAGCTCATCGAGTACCAGGAACTGGTTTTCCCTGGTTTTGCTCGACAGAGCGCTTCGAATGGCCAGGGATTTCATTTTTTTATTTAGTTTTTGCTTGTAACTCCTGGGATGAGGTCCGAAAACGATTCCACCACCCTTCAGGAGCGGTGACTTAATGGAGCCCCTTCTGGCTCTTCCCGTGTGTTTCTGGGCGAACAATTTCCTGGTGCTGCCCGTGACTTCGCTCCTGGTCTTCGTATTTGCGGTTCCCAGCCGGGCATTATTATTCTGGGCGACCAGGACCTGGTGCATGACAGCGGTATTAACAGGTATGTTAAAGACGTAATCACTGATTTGTAACTGGGAGACAGTATCACCGGTGGTATTTAAGACTGCAACTTCCATGGTTAACTTTTCTCCCACTTCGATTGTTTTATCAATACCACATCGTTTTTTGCCCCAGGAACCGCGCCCCTTACCAGGAGCAGTTGTTTCTGGGGGTCTGTAAGAATAACTTTCAAATTACGCTGGGTCAATGCGTCATGCCCCATGTGCCCGGCCATCTTCTGCCCTTTCCAGACACGCCCGGGAGAAGTACCTGCGCCGATGGAACCCGGGGCGCGCCACCTGTCCGACTGGCCGTGGGTTTTTGGACCGCCGGCAAAATGATGCCTTTTTACTACCCCGGCAAATCCTTTACCCTTGGTGACGCCGACAATATCTACGCGGCTTCCAACCTCGAAAATGCTTACGTCGAAAACCTGCCCCACCTCCGGCGTCCCGGAGCTATCCATTTCAACTTCCCTGAGATACCTGAAGGAGCCAAGGCCCTTTAGATGACCTTTGGCAGCGGCATTCAGCTTTTTAGCCTGTCCGAAGCCCAACTGCACGGCGCTATAGCCGTCTTTTTCTTTATTTTTAATCTGTACTGCCACGCAGGGGCCGGCCTCGATGACCGTTACCGTATCAAAAACGCCGCTTTCCCCTATTACCCTTGTCATCCCTATTTTTTTTCCCAATATGCCTCGTATCATAAACATTTCCAAATATTTATTATTACAGTTTTATTTCAATCTCCACGCCGGAGGGTAAATTCAATTTGGTTAAGGCATCGATGGTTTTCGCCGTCGGGTCCAATATGTCTATCAAGCGCTTATGGGTCCTGATTTCGAACTGCTCCCTGGAATCCTTGTCGATATTTGTTGACCTGTTAACACAAATCTTCATTATATGGGTGGGAAGGGGCACAGGTCCGGCAACATTTGCGCCGGTTTTTTCAGCGGTTTCAACGATCTGTTCCGCCGACTGGTCCAGCAGCTTATGATCAAATGCCTTTAGTTTGATGCGTATTTTTTGTTTAGCCATTTTTATACACTACTTTTCCTGCCGCTTTTACCTATAATCACCTCCGAAACAGAAGAAGGCACTTGTTCGTATTGAAACAATTCCATATAATAAGTCGCTCTGCCCTGGGTTAAAGACCTTATCCTGGTAGCGTAACCGAAGGTCTCGGCCAGCGGTATATGGCAGCTGACTGTACAGGCATCAACCCGTGTCTCTATTCCCTCGATCTTTCCCCTCCTGGAGTTCAGGTCCCCGATAATATCACCCATATACTCCAGCGGTACTATAACATCGAGCTTCATTATAGGTTCTAACAGAATCGGCTTTGCCTTCGAAACGCCGTGCCTCAAAGCAATAGAGCCGGCCATTTTGAATGCAATTTCCGATGAATCAACATCGTGGTAACTGCCGTCTACAAGAGTGGCTTTTAAATCTATAATAGGGTAACCGGCGATAACGCCGGTCTCCAGAGCCTCCCGGATTCCTTCTTCAACCGATGGGATATATTCCCGGGGAATAACACCCCCGATAACCTTGTTCTCGAACACAAAGCCGCCGCCCCGGACGTTAGGTTCCAGTTGCAGCCACACATGGCCAAACTGTCCGTGGCCGCCTGACTGCCGCACGAAACGGCCTTCGGATTTCACAGACTCGGTTATGGCCTCTTTATAGGCGACCTGTGGTTTACCCACCGAAGCGGATACCCGGAACTCCCTTAGCATCCGCTCCACCAGTACCTCCAGGTGCAATTCACCCATTCCCGAAATAACGGTCTGTCCCGTCTCCTTGTCAAAGTGAACCTGGAAAGTCGGGTCCTCCTGGGCCAGCTTCGTCAGCGCTTCGCCCATTTTGTCCTCATCGGCCTTTGTCTTCGGCTCTATTGCCAGGGAAATAACAGGCACGGGGAAACGGATATTCTCCAGGATAATAGGATGGTCCGGGCTGCAAAGCGTGTCCCCTGTAAACGTGCTCTTCATCCCGAGTGTCGCCGCTATGGTCCCTGTATCCACATCATCTATATCTTCTCTCCTGTTGGCATGCATCAACAGGAGCCTGCCTATCCTTTCTTTCTTACCCCTGGTGGAATTTATTACCTGGGTGCCTATGGAGGCCTTTCCCGAGTATGTCCGGAAATAAACCAAGCGTCCCACGAAGGGGTCTGTCACAACTTTGAATGCCAGTGCCGCAAACGGTTCTTCGTCACTGGCATTCCGGATTTCTTGTTCCCCGGTATCGGGGTTATTTCCTTCAACGGGCAGAGTATCCAGCGGCGAGGGTAAATAATTAACCACGGCATCCAGAAGGGGCTGAACGCCCTTATTCTTCAAAGCGCTTCCGCATAAAACAGGCACAATTTTATTATTCACCGTTGCCCGGCGAATGGCGTTTTTTATCTCTTCAATCTCAATGTTTCCGCCCTCCAGGTAAGCCAGTAAAAAATGGTCGTCGTTTTCGGCCAGTTTCTCCAGCATTCCGTCCCTGTACTTTTTGACGGCATCCGCGTACTCCGAAGGTATTGGTGAGGGCTGCGGCTTGGTGGTAACGTCTTCGCTGAACACCCAGGCCTTTTCTTCTACAAGGTCAATTATTCCCTTGTAAAATTCCTCGATCCCCAGGGGTAACTGGATGGGCAAGGGTACCGCTTTAAGGCGTTCCTCTATCATGGATATGGTGCGATGGTAGTTTGCCCCGGGACGGTCCATTTTATTAATAAAACAAATACGGGGTACCTTGTACTTGTTGGCCTGCCGCCAGACTGTTTCGGACTGCGGTTCCACGCCGCCGACGCCGTCGAAAACTACCACGCCGCCATCCAGAATTCTTAAACTTCTCTCAACTTCAGCAGTAAAGTCCACATGTCCCGGGGTGTCGATAATGTTGATGCGGCAATCCAGCCAGTGGCATGTCGTAGCTGCCGAAGTTATGGTAATACCCCGTTCCTTTTCCTGGGGCATCCAGTCCATCACGGCATTGCCCTCATGCACCTCGCCGATTTTGTAAGTACGGCCCGTATAATAAAGAATCCTCTCGGTAACGGTTGTCTTACCGGCATCTATGTGCGCAATGATTCCTATGTTACGGATTTGCGTTAAAGGAAAATTGCGAACCATTGTTTTTTCTCGAACGTCAGATTTACTTAACTGGGGTGTTCCCCGTTGTGCCTTTAGCATAATATTAAATCAAATTACCATCTGTAATGAGCAAAGGCCCTGTTGGCCTCGGCCATTTTATGGGTATCTTCCCGTTTTTTAATCGTTGCTCCCTGTCCCTGGGAGGCATCCATGATTTCCCCTGCTAGTTTAACAGCCATGGGTTTCCCTTTTCGCGAGCGGGCTACTGCCAGCAGCCACTTTACCGCGAGAAACAACCCCCGGTCGGGCAGCACTTCCACGGGAACCTGGTAGGTAGCACCACCCACTCTCCTCGGTTTTACCTGGAGGAGGGGAGTAGTATTCTTAATAGCCAGTTCAAAAACCTCAATAGGGTCCTTCTTTGTCTGCTTCTCAATAATTTCGAAACTGTCATAGACCAGCGCCCTGGCAGTGCTCTTTTTGCCTTTGGACATCATGGCATTGATAAATTTTGAAACGACGAGGTTATTAAATTTCGGGTCCGGAATGACTCTCTTCTTAAAAACTCTTGCTCGTCTTGGCATATTACTTTTCCAATATTAAATATATATAAATAACGTTTACTTAGCGGCAATCTTAACTTTTTTAGCGCCGTACTTGCTGCGTCCCCGTTTGCGGGCGGTAACACCGCCGGCATCGAGGGCGCCCCTTACAATGTGATAGCGAACACCTGGCAGGTCTTTAACCCTGCCTCCCCGAACAAGAACCACCGAGTGCTCCTGGAGGTTGTGCCCTTCCCCGGGAATGTATGCTGTGACTTCCATGCCATTGGTCAGCCTGACGCGGGCTATTTTCCGCAGGGCGGAGTTAGGTTTCTTGGGGGTCATTGTCTTCACCTGGAGACAAACACCCCTTTTCTGAGGAGAACCTTCTCCCTCGGAAGACCTGTTAGTCAAGGCATTAAAGGTAAATCTCAATGCCGGAGCTTTGGTCTTTTTTACTATTCTTTTTCTACCCTTTCGGACAAGCTGATTAATAGTAGGCAAATCCTGTTTCCTTCCTGGTTTTAACACTAAAATGAGCCCTCTTCGTGGGGGCTCATCTCAATCTTCGCTATAACCTTATAAAATAATGCTATAAAATTTACTCTTTACTTAATTTACCCCACCTCGTAAAAGTAATAAATTTCAGGTTATATCGAAGAAAATCAATAAAAACCTTTCCCGGGGAGAAATCCTCCCCAGGACAGCGAGGAAAAATTGTATCATGCTCGAAATCATTTGTCAATTACAAGCTTTTTTGAAAAAAGAAGAGAAAAGTTTTTAGATGATGCCGGAGATATATTCGGCTATGGCCGGGGCCGAGGTAAGGCCGGGGGATTCAATTCCCAGCAGGTTGATGAGTCCGGGCAGGCCGCGCTCCCGCTCATTCGTTATAACAAAGTCCCGGAACCCTTCTCCTTCGGCCTGGAGCTTCGGCCTTATTCCTGCAAAATCAGGGAAAAGTTCATTTATATCAATACCAGGCACCAGGCGGCGTGCCGATTTCCAGAATGCTTCCCTGCCGGAGTCGGCAACTCCGTATGAAATGGACGATACGTAAAGGGCATCGGGACCAAGCCTGATGTTTCCTTCAATGTCCGGGGTGATATGAATTCCCAGCCCGGCTCCGTCGGTTTCGGGCACTGGGTACACCGGGCGGGATACCGGTGGGGGGCCCCGGTGTTTCAACATGAAGTAGTGGCCTTTACAGTAATGAATACGGTATTTTGCGGAGTCGATATCTATTCCTGCAAGTTCCGCTGTCCTGTCGGAATAAAGCCCGCAACTGTTAATAAATACATGGGTATCGAAAGTAAAGCTTCCCTGCGAGTCTTTAACCGACACAGTGAAACCGTCGGCTGATTTTTCCAGCCCGGTCACTTCCGTCCGGAATGCAAATACGGCGCCGCCTTCCCGGGCCTGCTGGAGAAAGCAGTTCATCAGGGCAAAAGGCTCGATTATTCCCGTGGAGGGAGAAAGTAATGCTCCTGACCCCTCAACGTTGGGTTCGAGGGTTCGTAGCTGTCTGCGGGATAGGAGTTTCAGGTCAGTTACCCCGTTGGCCATTCCCTGATTGAACAACGCCTCCAGTTGTCCAATTTCATCTTCCCCGGTGGCAACGATTATCTTCCCCGGTTTCAGACAAGGCACTCCCCGGGTCCGGCAGATCTCATAGAGAAGTTCCCTGCCCCTGGTGCACATCCGGGCTTTTAATGAGTTCTCGGGGTAATAGATGCCACTGTGGATAACACCGCTGTTATGGCTGCTGGTCTCCTGGCCGAAAGAGAAATTCTTCTCCAAAATAAAGACTCTGCGGGAGGGGGATGCGAGGCGGGAGGCTATAGCCAGTCCGACAACACCGGCCCCGGCAATAACTATATCTGCGTCCGGCAAATTATTACACCTTTTGGTCTCATTGTTCAGGTTTTTTAAGCGCAATTTGCTGCCAGCCGTTTCAAAACCAGCAACCTTTCGATTCCGTGGATTTTAATCGTTTTCTTCCTGCTGGTCAGGCCTTTTTCGATGGTGACGCTGCTTTTGCCTGTGCCAAGCAACTGGCAAAGGAATTCAATCAGTTCTTTATTAGCTTTTCCTTTTATCGGAGGAGCGGCGATTTTTACATGCAGGACCTCATCCATAAATCCCAATAATTCGTTTCGACCGGCATTGGGATGGACCGCAACCGTCAAGAGCGTTTGCACATCAGCATAGTTCAAAGGGCGGCTTTCAAAAAAAATATTTCCAACCCGGGACCGGAGTCATTTTTCCGCCAGACGGCGAAGGATGTCCCAGTAGGCCCCGCGGTAACCGTTTTTGATTGCATTGACGAGTATACTGTTATCATTGTAGTTGTAATTGGCATCGCCTGCTTCATGGGTACCGAAGAAGAAACGTTCGTCCCGGTCGATGAGGTCTGCAAGGTAATCGTCCACGTCCATGCCGAGTTTTGAAGAGAGGTAAAATATAGGAAAGAGAAGAGACTGGTTGCCTGTTACCCTTCCCTTTAAATTGGGATTTTCCACCAGGGAACCCCCTGAAGTGACCATTTCCGCTAAATTTGTTCCCGGCCACAGGCGTATGCCCAGGGATACCCCGACCCTGTCAGGGGAAATCCGTTTCATCAACTCCACTGACTCTTTCAGTGTTTCCCTGGTTTCCCCTGGACCTCCCATGAGCAGGTCGTACATAAAAGGTATACTGTATTTGCGGCAGATGTCGGCCGTATTCACCAGGTCCCGGACTGTAAAGTCACGTTTCAATTCCCGAAGCACGGTGTTGCTGCCGCTGTCAGCGCCGAAATTAAGCCCTGCGCAGCCTGATTTAACAAAGAGACGGGCTAATTCCTCGGTGAAAGGAACTGGGCTGACATAGGCATACCACCTGATTTTTTTCCCGACCCCGTTTCTTATCAACTCCGTGCATACTTCGTCCGCATGGGAAGCAGGGATATTAAATTCGCTGTCACAAAAATGGAAATGGTCGATACCCCTGTCTACGAGGGAGGCAAGTTCCTCTGCTACGCTTTCAGGGGAACGCAGGCGAATCTTTGAACCCTTGCCCAGGGGATCGGCGCAGTAAGAACAGCGCATTGAGCATCCCCTTTTGGATTCTATACCCACCATACCGCCTTCATTGAAATACCTGACGTTATCCACATTGTCCCTCGCCAAAGGGGGCATTTTAGCAAGGTCAATCTGAAGAGGAGCATTTCGTTGAAAATCATCATTCCCGTTTCTGTATACAAGTCCGGGGACATCGGAAAGCTGTCCGCGGGTTGCTAATGTCCTTAAAAGAAACGGCAGAGAATATTCCCCTTCCCCCCAGATGCCCATGCTCAGGTCGAAGTACTCGAGGATTGCTTCAGGCATGACAGAAAACCCGGAACCTCCGAGAACCACTGCCGAGTTTGACTTCACCGAGATATAATTGACTATGTTTCTATAATGGTCCAGGCAAAAGTCCTGGCTGGCGTAATAGGTGTCATCGGTGTTACGGATGGTGACGGCGATAAGGGAAGGGTCACCTGACCGTTTAAAATACCGGTCCAGTTCCCGAATGGGTTCTTCGCTGAAACACAGGTCCAGCACATCCACGTTAAAGCGGTGTTTACGCAGGGATTCACCGAGGCAGTCCAGAGCTATGGGTGCGGTAGCTGGTTTCATCCGGTTTGGATTGATAAGAAGGACCCTGTTTCCACTGGTAACCATATTGGTGATCATATTATTTATATAACCTGTTTTTCCTCCGAACAAAAAGGGGTCATTGTCATCAATTAGAGATTTCTAACAACATATTTAAAAAAGTTTCGACTTCAGAAGTGTCCCGGAGGAAATAATTCGCAGCGGACCCGGTTTTTTCGCCACCTATAATTATAGATATCCCCCTCACCCTGTTCACGGCTTGAAAACCGTCTTCGTCGGTAGTATCGTCTCCAAGGTAAAAACACAAATTATTTCCTTTCCCTCCCGCATACGCTTCCCGCCGGATAAGCATTTCAACCGCGTTGCCTTTGTTCCACGAAACCGGCGGCCTTATATCGAAAACCTTTTTCCCTCCTCTTACATCGATTTTCCCTGTCAACTGCAGTTTATCCACAGCGCGGCGAAAAATGGCAGAAAATTCGTCCATCCTGTGTTCGGGTACGAGGCGGTAATGAACGCTCAAGCTAAGACCCTTGTCTTCTACCAGGACGCCCTGCATACCTTCAAACGCACGGGACAACTCGCCGTTGAGGCGCCTGATAATGGAAAGGAGTTCCTCGGGCACGGGAAAAACGTACATGAATTCCGGGCCTTCAATCTCAAGGCCGTGGTTTCCCGAGTAAAAGAGCCCGTCTATTCCCACTTTTCTTCGAAGTTCTTCGACAGAACGACCGCTTATGATTCCCGTGGTAATTCCCCGGTGGAGGGCGAGGCGTTCCAAAGTGTGCTTCATGGTGTCCGGTAAGCCGGCCAGTTCCGGAGTGCCGGCAATTTCACTCAGAGTACCGTCATAATCCAGCATTAAAAGGATGCGGGTGCGGTCTCTTAGTGCCCGGGAAAGAAAGTCCTGTTGGCCGAATAAATATTTCAAATTATTTTCTTTTATTTAGCTTTACCCTGTGCGCTGCGTAACAGGAAAAATTTCCGTTTAAATACCAAGTTTATCCAATTTTTCGTGTGCAGCGGTTGACAGCACATCAATTTCTCTTATAGTATATTTTTTAATCACCAGTAATTATAATTGAATTTGATATATTTAGCCCGAATAAATAGATAGTTAACTTTGACCTTTTACTCATGGTACACTATAATATAACGGGTAATAAAAATGGGACAACAAATTTTATGGCAACTGGACTTATTCCAATAATCGGTCCTGGTCCCTCAAAGGACGGGCAGGCCACTGATAGTGGCATGGACGGATGGGAACAACTCTCACAAGGTAATGTGATGCGTAGCGGCGAAATAGTTGCGGGCACTGTGGTTTCGGTCGGTAATGACGGCATGTGGGTAAGTGTAGGTTGTAAGTCAGAAGGTTTCGTTCCACCCGGCGAAATGCGTTCAGTCATTAACGGGGAAGGTTTTTCTGTTGAAATAGGTAACGAGGTACTTGTATATATTTTGAATACGGAGGATGAAGCCGGGCATCCTGTTCTTTCGGTCGACAGGGCCGAGCGGGAAAAAAACTGGAAGGACCTCGGAGAAAAATTGGCGGCCAACCAGCCCATCGAAGTTATTCTTATCTCTTATAACAAGGGGGGATTTCTGGCCAATTACGGCAGGGTTCGAGGGTTTGTTCCCCTGTCACAGCTTTCCCCTTCAACGAGGGTCACACTTAATAACGAGGATGCCGTCCCCGGTTTAGCGGGGAAATCTATCACTGTTAAAATTCTTGAACTTGACAGGGACCGAAACCGCTTGATACTCTCCGAGATGTTGGCCCAAAAGGAGACCCGGGAACTGCAAAAAGAGCAATTCTTTAATGAAATAAACGAAGGGGATGTCAGAAAGGGAATGGTGACCGGGATTCATCCGTTTGGTGTGTTTATCAACCTCGGCGCGGCTGACGGCCTCATACCCTTGTCCGAGCTTTCATGGCAGTCTTTTGTGAAACCGTCGGACGTAATAAATGTGGGGAATGAAGTTGACGTCCTGGTCTTGAAGATGGATAAAGAAGCAAAAAAAATATTATTAAGTACGAAAAGGATTCAGCCCTCTCCCTGGCAAAATATGGGGGAAAAATACGTTGTCGGGCAACTTGTCAACGGCAGGATTACCAGGCTTGTAGATTATGGGGCTTTTGTCAAAGTCGATGAGGTCATCGATGGGTTAATTCACGTATCCGAGATGGCTGACCGGAGGATTGCTCACCCCAAAGAAGTGGTAAAAACCGATGAAGTATTAACGATGAAAATCATCAGTGTCGATACGGAAAAGCACCGTCTGAGATTAAGCCTAATGGTGGAACAGGAATACCAGATTACCGAGGGAGATAGTTCCGGGGAACCGGAAAAGCAGGATAACCATGGCGAGTAGATTTGAAAAATTTTCAGAGAGGGCACGAAGGGTACTAACGTTTGCCCAGGAAGAAGCCCATCGTTTCAACCACCACTATATCGGGACCGAGCACATCCTTCTCGGGTTGGTAAGAGAAGGGGAGGGAGTGGCAGCGAAGGTACTTGCCAATCTCAATGTTGACCTTGGTAAAGTCAGGGCGGCTGTGGAGTTTATTATCGGCAGGGGGGAAAAAGCATCAAGTTCGGAGGTTGGCCTGACTCCCCGGGCGAAAAAAGTCATAGAACTGGCGGTTGATGAAGCTCGCCGCCTTAATCATAGCTACATCGGCACGGAACATCTCCTCCTGGGGTTACTCCGGGAGGGTGAAGGAGTGGCGTCCGGCGTCCTGGAGAGTTTAGGCATTAACCTGGACAAGGTGCGGGCAGAAACTAACCGTGTTCTGAGCCAGGGTGTTACCCACGGGCAAGCGGGTACCCGCTCAACGAGTCGGACTCCGACGCTGGACCAGCTTGGTATTGATCTGACTGCCGCTGCCAGAGCCGGTAAGCTTGACCCTGTTATTGGACGGCATAAGGAGATTGAGCGGGTAATTCAGATTCTCAGCCGGCGTACTAAAAATAATCCAGCCCTCGTCGGAGAACCGGGTGTGGGCAAAACAGCTATTGTGGAAGGTCTTGCCCATCGTATCGTAGCAGGAGACGTCCCGGAGTCCCTTCATAACAAGAGGTTGTTGACTCTGGACATGGGCTCCCTGGTCGCCGGTACAAAATACAGGGGTGAGTTCGAGGAAAGACTGAAAAAGGTTATCGAAGAGATAAAGTCGTCGGGTAACTGTGTCCTCTTTGTGGATGAACTCCACACAATCGTCGGTGCCGGAGCAGCCGAGGGTGCCATCGATGCAGCAAATATACTAAAACCACCACTAGCACGGGGTGAGTTGCAGTGTATCGGCGCTACAACCCAGGATGAATACAGGAAGTATGTCGAAAGGGATGCCGCCCTGGAACGCAGGTTCCAGCCGGTTCATGTTGAGGAACCGACCCAGGAGGAGACTGTTGAGATTCTTATGGGGATCAGGCAGCGCTACGAGGACCACCATTCGTTGACCATCAGCGACGAAGCAATTAAAGCTGCTGTTCCCCTGGCAGCCAGGTATATACCAGACCGATTTTTACCTGATAAAGCTATTGATTTAATTGATGAAGCTTCTTCGAGAGTGCGGATAAAGCGGGGAGTGGTGCCCATCGGTGTCAGGGACGCCCGCCACGGTCTGGAAATTGTTAAAAAGGATAAAGAAGAAGCCATTGGCAGCCAGCAATATGAATTTGCGGCAGAACTCCGTGACAGGGAAATCCAGTTGACGGAACGGTTGCAAAAAATGGAACAGGGCTGGCAATCGGAGCAGTCTCTGGAAAAGCCTATAGTAAATGAAGAAGACATAGCCGAAATCGTCAGCATGTGGACAGGTATCCCGGTTACCCGCCTGGCCGGTGACGAGACCAAGCGGCTTTTGCAGATGGAAGGCGTCCTGCACGAGAGAATAATCGGACAGGATGAGGCAATTACAATGGTATCCAAGGCCATCAGGAGGGCTCGTGCGGGGATTAAGGACCCGCGGCGGCCTATAGGCAGTTTTATTTTCCTCGGACCTACCGGGGTCGGAAAGACCGAACTGGTCAAGACCCTTTCGGAATTTATGTTTGGCAGCGAGGACGCTCTTTTACGCCTCGACATGTCGGAATTTATGGAAAGACATACCGTAGCAAGGCTCGTTGGTGCGCCGCCCGGTTATGTCGGTTACGATGATGGCGGGCAATTGACCGAGGCTATACGGCGGAAATCATACAGCGCGGTACTTCTTGATGAAATTGAAAAGGCACACCCGGATGTCTTTAACATCCTGTTGCAGATATTCGATGACGGACACTTAACGGATGCCAAAGGACGCAAGGTGGATTTCCGTAACACCATCATTGTAATGACCAGCAATGTCGGGGCGGAGTTGATAAAGAAGGACAGCCTCATCGGATTTACCGCCCGGGCCGACGAAGCAAAAAACCAGAAAGATTCCTACGAGAGGATGAAGGAAAAAGTCCTGGGAGAGCTTAAAAAGACCTTCCGTCCTGAATTCCTTAACCGCATTGACGGTATCCTGGTTTTTCATTCTTTAAATAAAGACCATATTCGCCAGATTGTTGAGTTGATGCTTTCTAACGTGATTAAAAACCTGATGGAAAAAGGTATTACTCTGGAGATTTCAGATTCGGCCAAAGACCTGTTGGGGGAAAAGGGATACGACCAGAATTTTGGAGCCAGACCACTGAGAAGAATAATACAGGACCTGGTAGAGGACCAGCTTTCAGAGGGTTTATTGAGAGAGGATTTCCACCCGGGTGATACTGTTACCATTACCAATGAGGGTGAGGAGATAGTTATTAAAACTGCATCTATGGCTAACACTTCACCCTGAAGGTCAGCTTGCCAGAATGTACCTGGTTAATATTCCGGTTTGCGGGTAAGTAACCACATAAGGGAATCCTCCAGGTGGATTCCCTTTGTATTGCCTTTATTAACAATACGAAGTTTTTCCCGGTTCCCGTTCTCCCGGGACAACACGTCGATATTTTCAGTTAAATAGAATTTACAGGAGGTTACAGTAATGGCCGTAGAAATCATTGAAATCCCTATTGCGGGAAAGATAGTATCTATCAATAGCTCGGTTGGCGCCCAGGTAAAAGAAGGCGATGTAATCTGTATCCTTGAATCTATGAAAATGGAAAACCCTGTTCTGTCGCCTGTGGCAGGAAAAGTTACCGAAATTAATTTAGCGGTGGGGCAGGCAGTTAAATCCGGAGACGTCCTGGCAAAAATAGAGTATTAAAGATTCGATTACGCAATTCGGGGGGTTCAATGAATTTCCTGGCATTGCGTTTTTTTTAATTCAGATATTTTAGTCATGAAGGTGGGGGTAATGGACAAGGGCAGGCAAAAAACTATTTACGTTTGCCAGCAATGTGGTCGTGAGAGCTCCAGGTGGTTTGGTAAGTGTCCCGGGTGCGACCAGTGGAATACTTTAATTCAGTCAAATGCGACTTCCGGGAAACAACATCCCCGGGGAAAAAGTACCTCTAATAATTTACCGTTAGAATTATCGGCAATAGCGGATGAATCCTCGAACCGTATTATATTGCCTTTTAAAGAACTGAACAGGGTGCTTGGCGGCGGACTTGTGCCAGGGTCTGTCGTTCTTATAGGAGGGGATCCCGGCATAGGAAAATCCACTCTGTTGTTGCAGATAAGCGGCTGCCTGGCAGGGGAAAGCGGAAAGATTCTTTATGTTTCGGGGGAAGAATCCCTGCAACAGTTGAAATTGAGGGCTAACAGGGTAGGAATAAAAGGGGAGGGATTATTTCTCCTGGCCGAAACAGACCTTGACTCCATCATATCCGCTATCGAAGACCTTTCGCCGGTTATTTCCATAATAGATTCTATTCAGACCATTTCCCAACCCGGCATTGCAGGGGTTCCCGGCAGCCTTTCCCAGGTTCGGGAGTGTACCTTTCGGCTGGCGGAAAACGCAAAAAAAAGCGGCCGCCCTGTTATCGTTGCCGGGCATGTTACCAAGGATGGCGCAATAGCCGGACCCAAGACCCTGGAACACATGGTCGACGTTGTTTTGTACATGGAGGGTGAACCCTTCAGTGCTTACAGGATATTGCGGGGAGATAAAAACCGCTATGGTTCCACCAATGAAATAGGTATCTTCGAGATGCGTTCCCAGGGTCTCGTGGAAGTGGACAATCCGTCCCTGGTCTTTTTATCGCAGAGAGCTACCCATACCGTCGGGTCCATAGTTATCCCGACCCTGGAGGGAACACGTCCTCTTCTGGTGGAAATCCAGGCTTTGACCAATCCAACTCTTTTCGGTATGCCCAGGCGTACCGCCAACGGCATTGATTTTAACCGGCTGCTGCTCATTTCCGCCGTTCTTACCCGGCGGGCATCCATCCCCCTTTCCAACCAGGATATACTGGTAAACGTAACGGGAGGCCTCAAGGTCAATGAACCGGCGGCAGACCTGGGAATAGCCCTGGCTATCGCTTCCAGTATGCGCAACCGCGAACTGGACCCTGGACTGGTTGCCATCGGAGAAATCGGTCTGACCGGTGAATTGCGGGGTGTACCCCAGATGGAGAGGCGGCTGGGGGAGGCGGCACGACTCGGTTTTAAACGCTGTCTCCTACCAAAGGCAGGTCTTACCGGACCGGTGCCTGGAGGCATCGAGATTATTGCCGCCGAAACTGTCAGGGAGGCCTTCAGACATGCTTTGCCAGAGGCAAAAACTAATAAAACAAGGTCCGATGACAGCGAGTAGCGTTTTTTCCGCTTGATTAATGACGGTATTTAAGTTTTAACGGCAAGTTTTGATATGGATAAACTGAAAAAGCTGGAAAAAATAATCAAAGGGATGGGATCTTTGCTGGTGGCTTATTCGGGAGGAGTGGACAGCACCCTGTTAGC
>JAUYHV010000186.1 GCA_030689845.1 Dehalococcoidia bacterium | reverse complement strand
ACACTATATGTTGGTTTCACGGGGGACCTTGTTCAGAGGGTTTATTCTCATAAGCATGATTTAGTTGAAGGATTCACCAAATAATACGGTGTACATCTGCTGGTATATTATGAGCCAGGCAGCGATTATGAAGGAACTCTTCAACGAGAGAAACAGATAAAGGAATGGAAAAGGCGGTGGAAAATAGAATTGATTGGAAGAGAAAATCCAGAATGGAGAGACTTGTACAAAGATATTTTATAGAATCCTGGATTCCGACTTTCGTCGGAATGGAAACTTTCGTTCGTCGGAATGGGAACTTGCGAGTATCCGGGTATACCCCCTGCGCCCTTGGGCGGGCAGGTCTTATAATGTATATTGGACAGAGTAAGGATGAGTTTACCCACTTGAAATGAAAAAGAGCCAAATTTATTGTATATCGAATAATAAAAGTTGTTATTATGCCTGATAAAAACGTTTTAAATGTCCTGAGAAAGGGCATTGCCGAGGTCATAATAGAAGAGGAGATGCTGAAACTCCTGGAGACCGGCAGACCTCTTCGGTTAAAACAGGGTTTTGACCCCTCCCGGCCCGATATCCACCTCGGGCATGTCGTTGGTTTGCGGAAACTGCGCCAGTTCCAGGACCTGGGGCACCAGGTTATTCTTATCGTTGGTGATTGGACGGCGCAAATAGGCGACCCCAGCGGGGAGTCCATTACCCGTCCCATGCTTACAGCGGAAGAGGTTCGGAGTAACGCCCAAACTTACATGGAGCAATTCTTTAAAGTCGTTGATAAAGAAAAGACCCGGGTATTGTGGCAAAGTGAATGGTTCGGAAAGTTTAATCTGGCGGATGTATTACAGTTGACCAGCAAATTCACGGTTGCCCAGATGCTTGCCAGGGAAGATTTCAATAAAAGATTCACCGGTGGACAGCCGGTGACGATTACGGAGCTTTTATATCCCCTCCTCCAGGCTTACGATTCCGTAGTAATTAATGCTGATGTGGAGTTCGGCGGCACAGACCAGAAATTCAACTGCCTTATGGGAAGGGAGCTCCAGAAAATAAAAGGCCAAACCCCTCAGCAGGTTATTCTAATGCCCCTGCTGGTGGGCACCGACGGCGTCCACAAGATGAGTAAAAGCCTCGGTAACTATATCGGCATTACAGAGATTCCGGCGGATATGTTCGGCAAGGTTATGTCTATCCCCGACAAACTGCTTTTAGATTACTTCGAGCTCCTTGTTGACCTCACCGAGGAGGAATTCGCAGGGATAAAGAGTGATTTGGAAAACGATTCAATAAATCCCATGAATTTGAAAAAAAGACTTGCCCGCACACTGGTGGAGCAATTCCACGGAGAGGATGCGGCGGCCCTGGCGGAAAGTAACTTTACCCGGGTTTTCCAGGATAGGAAGGCCCCCGAAGAAATAGAAACAACTTTCCAGTTCAGCGATGAAAAAGCAAATATTGTAGAGGTAATGTTATCAACCGGGATAGTGAAGAGCAAGGGAGAAGCCAGGCGTCTCATCACACAGGGGGGGGTGCAAATAGACGGGGTAAAAATAACATCCGAGACTGTTTCCCTGAAGAATGGTTCCATCCTCCGGGCAGGTAAGAGGAACTTTGTCAGATTGATTGACAAAGATTTAATAAAATAGTGCAATCAATAGTTAAAAAGATTGTATTTTGTTTTATAATCAAAAGAATATAATTTTTCCAGTTTAAAAAAAGCTACAACGGAGGTAAATATGAATTTAAGAATACCGGGACCGACTCCCTGTC
>JAUYHV010000173.1 GCA_030689845.1 Dehalococcoidia bacterium | reverse complement strand
TCTTTCATCTGCACTAGTAAATCAGTTCCCCCAGCCATTACCTTCGCCTTCCTTTTGTACTTCCCTAATGCCTCGCATACCTCCCCTATGCTCTTCACCTTTATATACTCAAACTTCGGTAAACTCATTGCCCGGTTCCTCCTTTTTCTCTTGCTTCTTTCATTGCCCTGTATACCTTATTAGAGGTTATTGGAAGGTCTTTAATCCACACGCCGGTTGCATCATGAATCGCGTTTGCTATGGCTCCCGGAGTAGAAATAATAAATCCTTCACCAACTTCTTTGGCACCAAAAGGACCGTTGGGATCATTGGTTTCTATATGAATTGTTTTCATTTCAGGAGTATCTAAACTCCTTGGCATTTGATAGCCCCGGTATCCAGGGTTGCACACACGTCCCTCGTCCAATTCTACTTCCTCGCACATTAGTTCCCCCTGGCCATTGGATACGCTTCCTTCCACCTGCCCTTCGGCGGACATTACATTGATTGGGTAACCGCAATCATCTCCCATGGTCATCCTTACGAGGTTATATTTACCCGTTTCAGGGTCTACCTCGACTTCAGCAACCTGAGAGGCAAAGCTATATGCGTCAGCAATGTTGCCAACATATGAATTCTTAGGGTCGGGCCAATCCACCCCTGCCGGATAATAGGTAGCTTTACCAATCAGGACACCTTCAGCAGATGACACCTGCACCATCCTGACTAACTCTGCAAAGGAAATCCGCCTGTCAGGGTGCTGCCTCGGGTATACCCACCTATCCCGGAATACCAGATCTTCCGCCTTTACTTCTAATTTTTTCGCTGCCGCAGCGGCCAATTTTGACCTGATATCTTCTGATGCCATTTTGCAGGCATTGCCTGCATAAAAAGTTACGCGGCTGCCATACGTCCCCGGATCGTAAGGCGTTGTATCCGTATCACCGGAGACAACATTTATATCATCGACGGTCAGACCAAGAACCTCTGCCACAATCTGAGCCAGTATTGTGCTGCTGCCCTGGCCGATATCCGATGCCCCTGTTATTACGATAGCACCGCCATCCTCATTAATTTTAATTATAGCGCTGGAATCGCTTAAAGCCGCGGTTCTTGGCCCGCAGGCAAATCCTCCGCTGCCTATACCAACCCCCTTAATACCATTACCTTTTCCTCTTTTTTCGCTCCAACCGGAACCTTCAGCGCATTTCTTTATAGATTCCTCGAGTCCGCTTGTACTTATTTTCAACTTGCTTATGGTCACATCCCCGGTGTGCAGGGCGTTTTTTAACCTGATATCAACGGGGTCAATCCCGAGGGCTTCAGCAACCATATCCAGTTGTGACTCAATGGCAAAGCGTACCTGTATCTGTCCATGCCCCCTCTTTGGTCCGGCAACAGGATTGTTAGTATATACCCTTAAGGCTTCATGCTTGAAATTAGGAACTTTATAAGGCAGCATATGAGCCAGCCCGTGGTTATATATGGTGACGGGCCCAACGCTCATGTATGCCCCGCCATCGGTTATTATTTTACTCTCAAGGGCAAGGATTGTACCGTCTTTTTTTACTCCCATCTTCATCCACATCTTGGTGGGAATCCTTCTCAATCCGGCTATAAATTCTTCAGTTTTTGTCAGTATAATTTTTACAGGTTTCCCGGTGCGTTTCGCTATCACGCTGGCAGCCAGGTGATGGTCAAACATTTCTGTTTTTCCTCCGAAACTACCTCCTACAGTTACTTTTATTATCCTTATCTTGCTGTATGGTATATCCAGCACAAAGGATAGGTCTCGCCTTAAATAAAATGGGACCTGAGTCGTTGCCCAAACAGTTAATCTCCCCGCTGCATCCCATTGTGCGATACATCCATCGGTCTCTATGTGTCCGTGGACAACCGCAGGGGTTGTAAAAACATCCTCCCGGACATATGCGGCCTCTTTGAAAGCCACATCCACATCTCCAAGGTTCCAATATCGACTTAAAGACAAGTTGTCTTTTGAATGGGCATGTATCTGGGGCGCTCCACTCTTCAAGGCTTCCTCGGGATCATATACCGCTGGCAGTATTTCGTAGTCTACCTTTATCAGGTCTAATGCTTCTTCTGCGGTATCTTCATCAATTGCTGCAACTGCTGCTACACATTCACCTATAAAACGTACTTTTTCAACCGTTATTGGTTGTCTGTCCCTGGAACTCCTCAGGGGTCCTATTTTTATTCCCAGGGTATCTTTTCCCGTTATTACCGCTTTTACCCCGGGTAAGGCTTCAGCTTTTGACGTATCTATATTAATTATGTTGGCGTGAGAATGTGGACTCCTCAACAGTTTTCCATACAGCATTCCAGGTAACGCCATATCTGCTATATATTGAGACTCGCCTGTGGATTTCCCAGGAGAGTCTACCCTGGGAATACTTTTTCCTATTACCGCATATTCTCTGGCCATTGCTCCCTCCTTTAACATTAATTACGACTGTTGGGAAGCTGCCAGAATAGCCTCAACTATCTTGACATAGCCTGTACAGCGGCACAGATTCCCGCTTATCCCTACACGCACTTCCTGTTCACTCGGCTTGGCATTCTCACTCAGTAATGCCTTGGCACTCATT
>JAUYHV010000172.1 GCA_030689845.1 Dehalococcoidia bacterium | reverse complement strand
ATTTCAGTAAATAAAGAGACTTTAGAGTCCTCCAGTCCCGGTGTTTTCGCCGGGGGGGATGCTGTCAGCGGGCCGGCATCTGAAATTGAAGCCATTGCCGCAGGGCGCCGGGCAGCTACAGCCATTGACAAATATCTGGGGGGAGACGGAATAATAGACGAGGTCCTTGCAACGGTCAAGCCTGTCAACCATACCCTGGGAAGGGACGAGGACTTTGCAGGCTGGCAGCGGTCCCACTTGAAGAGTATCTCGCTGGAAAAAAGGACTTCCACTTTTGAGCAAAGTGAAATAGGGTTTAGCGCTGATGATGCTGTAAAGGAAGCGAGGCGGTGCTATAGTTGCAACCTGCGCCTGTGCGTTCCCAAAGTAAAGATGCCACCTGAAGAAGATGCCCTGGGTCGGGTTAAGGGCGTACTGGTCAGCAACATCAGGCAGGGTTAACGAATATTTCCAGGTATTCAATAAAAAATCGACCTGGCTCAACCGATATTTACAGGCAGATTTGAAAGGATGGCATGTTGCCAGGTTTCTCTTTTGAAAGTTATCCCGGTATGAAATAATGAAGGCAGGGAAAAATTCGCGATAACCAGAAGGTTTTATATTATTATGCGGTTGAAAATTGTAATGAAGTTACTGCCGGGAAATTTCATCATATCAGTTTTTATTTTGCTTGCCGGTGTGGTTTGGAGCGGTGGATGTGGCGGCTCGGAAGATAAAACACCTTTAGGCATGGCTCCGTCTGAAAACCAAGCTGACAACGGAAGCGGGGTCATTACCCGGAGAATTACCGCTGTGCCAGGGGAAACCCCGATTTCTCCTTCTCCCATACCAACTTCCGATAACCTTTCCCCGCCGGTTTATACACCTTCTGTACCTGTGACAGCTATTCCTTCGATTCCTGCTGCCGAAATAACAGCGGCGCCAAATCCAACTGTTATCACATCCTCAACTCCAGTCGTGACATCAACACCTGTACCAACGAGCGCCTTTATCTTACCACCTGTAACTTCACCTCCTCCATCTCCGGTATCAACACCTCTGCCTGTATCTCAAATAACTCCTTCGCCCGCTCCAGTGGTAACACCGGCGGCTACTGCTTCTCCTATTCCTACTCCTACTCCTTCACCACCACCCTCTCCAACACCGACGTTTTCACCTACTCCATCGCCAACAATTGTTCCAACTCCGGCAGGAACGCCTCAAAATGCTGCAATAAAAATCGTCAGCATAGATAAAGAAGCCGAAATCGTGATAATTGTTAATGGATCGGATTCAATAGTTGATTTGACCGGATGGTATCTGCTTAGTAAAACAGGAAACCAGAAATATAACTTCCCACAAGGTTTTGTATTAGAAAGCGGTAAGACGGTAAAAGTCCTGAGCGGGCGTGATGCTGCCAGCAGTGGAGCGGATGAGTTGATTTGGTCCAGGGCTTATATATGGAATAATAATGAACCTGATCCCGGGGAACTGTACAATGCTTCCGGTCAACTTATTTCCACGTATTCAGGATGATAAGGCCAGGAATCCTCAATTCCGAGATACCACTTTTATGATAATGTGGGTGATTTAAGATACAGGTATTAATGGCTAAGCGAAGGTCTGGAATACACTCTTCTTTGCCCCGCATACGGGACATTTTTCAGGGAGTTCCCCTTCGTGAGTCCAGCCGCAGATGGGGCAGATATGAACAGGCCCCGATACTAAGTCTTTTTTTGTCGAATCAACGGCTTTTTTTGCTTTGGTATATAGTTCAGCATGGGTTTTCTCCGCTGACAAGGCGTAAAAGAAACTCTTTTCCGCACCTTTTTCCCCCTGGAATCTGGCGACCTCGAGGTATGCGGGATACATTTCATTTATTTCAAATGTCTCTCCGTCAATACCACCCTGTAAATTTTGTGATGTAGGACCGAGACCGAATATCCCGCCGGAAGCGCACAGGGCATCTCCCGTCTCATTTTTTAGCTCATGGAAGTGATTGGTCGCATGAACTAATTCAGCTCTTGAAACTGCCTGGAAAAGCCGGCCTACATTGGGAAATCCTTCTTTTTCGGCCGCTTCAGCCCAGATAATGTATCTCATGTGGGCCATAGATTCACCGCCGTAGGCATTGTGCAGATTGGAAGATGTCATTGGGTGCATAAAATAAAAACTCCTTAGTCATATTTTTTAATAAATGATAAGAATATTTTACCACGTGTAACAGTGATTTTCACCAAGCGTATACAACAATCCAGTCTATAGAATTCCGTTTGGGGACATAATTCAGCGAGGGGATCATTTTACCTGCATGGAAAAAGGATGCCCGTCGCGTTTAAAATCAGGAATGTAAATTTCAGAGGAATCGAGTTCCTGCACCCATCCGTTCTCAATGCCGAGTCTTTCCAGTAAGTTTAATACAGTCTGATACTCAAATCCGCTTATTTTGCGGGAAAGAAGAGGCACCCGGGGTGCCAGGTGGTATGGGGAATACTGGGCCATTATGCTTAGGGTTACCTCAGTTGAAACATTATTTACCAGCCATGAAAGGGAATCGGAGCTTCCAGCAATATCGTTGGGCAATATCAGGTGGCGAACAATCAGTCCTCGTTTCGCTATACCGTCACCGTCCATAACCAGATTCCCAACTTGTCTGTGCATTTCCCTTATGGCCTGTCGTGACGAGTCAACGTAATTACGGGCCCGGGAGTATTTCATGGCATATTTATCCGAAGAATACTTGATGTCGGGAAGGTATATGTCTACAATGCCGTCGAGTTCCCGCAGGGTTTCAATCGAATCATAGGCGTTAGTATTGTAAACCAGCGGCAGACGCAGCCCCATGGGTATAGCGTCAAGAAGCGCTTCAAGAATATGAGGCACGAAATGTGTTGGCGAAACAAGATTGATATTGTGGCATCCCAATTCGTCCTGGAGGTATAGCATTTTGAGGGCTAAAGAGCGACTATCTACCTCATTAACATGCTGGCAGTTTTTATTCTGGCTGATCTGGTAGTTCTGACAATAGACACATTTCAGGTTGCAGTTACTGAAAAATATGGTTCCGGACCCCCTTGTGCCGGAAATAGCGGGCTCCTCTCCGTGATGATCGCATGCCGCTGATATAACGGGTAAAGCCCCGGAATTGCAGTCACCCCTCTCATCTTTTAAACGGTTTACACCACATCGCCGCGGGCATATTTCGCAGTCACTTAAGCGGGACTTCATTTTATGAAAACGATGAAAAAGTGTCCCGTTATTAAAAAGGCCAATGTATCGGGGTTCTGACAAACTTACCGCTTCCTTCAAAATATTATCATAGATTATACAACCAACAGGGCTTCCTAACAGACTGATAGTGGAAATCTTAAGGAAGTTGAATGACTAAGAGGGGTTTTTGGCTTACGCCAAAGCTGATATAATTAGATATTGTTTTAAACGGAGGACGTTCGGAAGTTCGGTACCGAAACATAAAATGCAAGAGCCAGAAAAAGTAACGCCGATAAGACAGCAATATCTCCGGGTGAAACAGAACTACCCCGGGGCGATCGTATTGTTCCGTCTCGGGGATTTTTACGAAACGTTCGATGATGATGCCAGGATAGTAGCAAAGGAACTATCGATAGTTTTAACTTCGAGACAAATGGGTAAAGACAATAGGGTTCCCATGGCCGGAATACCTTACCATGCTCTTGACAGCTATATGGGTAAACTTATTAAAAGGGGTTATAAACTTGCCATTTGCGAACAATTGAGTCCTCCCAGCGGGAAAGGCCTTGTCCCGAGGGATGTCGTCAGAGTTGTAACCCCGGGGACGGTTGTAGAAACCGGTCTGCTCGATGGAAAATCAAATAACTTTCTGGCAGCAATTGTAATTGAAGGTCCAAAAGCAGGAATTTCGCATATAGACATAACAACAGGCGAGTTTTTCACTGCGGTAATTAACGCTGAGCAGGTAACAACCGAACTGGCAAGAATTACACCCGCCGAGTTACTGGTACCGGAGGGTTTTGTTATCGAGAAGACCGATTTTGCCGGGACAATTACCGCTGTTGAAAAGCAGGACTTTGAGCTGGATGATGCTGCTCGAACACTTCAAGAACACTTTGGAGTTGCTTCCCTTGAAGGTTACGGTTGTGACCGACTTCCATTGGCCATAAAAGCCTCCGGTGGGATTCTTGCCTACCTTGAAAAAACACAAAAAGCGGTGCTTTCCCAGATATCGAATCTCACGACTTATGCAACTGGTTCGTTTATGGTTATGGATGCTCAAACGAGACGGAATTTGAACTTGTTTTCTGGGGGGGCGGTTGATGGAGAAGGTCCGAGCTTGCTTTCCGTAATAGATTTTACGAGGACACCCATGGGCTCAAGAATGTTAAAGAAATGGGTGGGACAGCCTCTAATGGACACAGGGGAGCTTGAGAAGCGGCAAGATGTGGTGGGATGGCTCGTTGAAAAAAGCTCGGTAAGGTTAAAAATTATTGCTCTGCTGGGCAAAATCGCTGACATGGAGAGGATTGTTAACCGGGTTCAGATTAATGTTGTTATCCCCCGCGAACTATTAACTCTGAAAAGCTGCCTTTTAGTCGCAGAGGAAATAAAGGAGCTTGAAGAACGAGATAGCTTTGGGGAATTGTTTCCCTGGCTGGTCGGTGGGCTGAAATCATGCAACGAGATAATTAACCTTATCGGTGCATCGATTAACGAGGGGCCGGTTGAAGGGGCAAAAATAAAGCCAGGATTCTCAGCAGAACTGGATAAACTCCACTTTTCGTCAAAAGACGCACGGCAATACCTGGCTAACCTGGAAAAAGTCGAACGGGAACGCACAGGTATCAAATCGTTAAAAGTGGGATATAACAAGATCTTTGGATATTATATTGAAGTCTCTAATTCCAACCTTGACCAGGTCCCGTCCCATTATATCCGGAAACAAACTTTGTCGGGAAACGAACGCTTTTTTACCCCGGAATTGAAAGAGCAAGAATCAATTATCCTCAATGCCCAGGAAAGAATCGATGAAGTTGAAAACGTAGTGTACAGAAATATCTGCAGCCAAATTGCAGGAGATTATGAACGAATCTTGTCTACAGCCAGGACCCTGGCGCAAATGGATGTGCTGGCTGCTTTGGCAGAAGCAGCCGCGCGTTTTAACTATACCCGTCCGGTATTAAACGACGGTGAAACTATTGTCATAAAAGAGGGTCGCCACCCCATTGTCGAGAGGGTATTGGAAGGAGAAAGTTTTATTCCCAACGATACTTATCTTGATTGTAATGAATCCCAGTTAGTTATATTAACGGGGCCGAATATGGCCGGCAAGTCTACATATATCAGGCAGGTAGGCTTGATAGTTATCATGGCGCAGATTGGTTCTTTTGTTCCGGCTGATTCGGCAATAATAGGTTTAACAGACCGAATATTCACCAGAGTAGGACTGCGTGATGACCTGGCGGCGGGTCAGTCCACATTCATGGTAGAGATGGTTGAAACTGCGAATATTCTTAACAACGGTACACGCCGGTCTTTGATCATCCTGGACGAAATTGGGAGAGGCACCTCAACTTATGATGGAATTTCCATTGCGCGGGCAGTTGCTGAATATATCCACAATCATAAACGCCTGGGTTCCAGAACATTATTCGCCACCCATTATCATGAGATGGTCGACCTTGCAGCGGTACTACCCAGGGTAAGGAACTTTAACATCGCAGTCAGGGAAGAAGATGGACGAGTCCTGTTTTTGAGAAAGATAGTGCCGGGTGGTGCTGACAAAAGTTATGGCATTCATGTAGCCCAACTCGCCGGTTTACCCAGGGCGGTTACTAATCGTGCCCGGGAACTATTGCTGGAGCTTGAGAGCATGAGGTCCACGGGCAATGGAAAAAGTGAAAAGGCATCAGGAAGGACTACAGCCAAACATCACATTGAACTGGAGAACCAGTTACCCCTGTTCGGGCAGGATGGGGAAATATCCAGCGAGTTGAGCACCATTGATATTTCGTCCATGACGCCCCTTGAAGCGATTACAAAGCTCTATGAACTGCAAAAGAAAGCGCGACAACGTTAAACTTCCCTGAGTTCCGCGCCGTGGGTATCTGTATTGTTTAGTACAGCCTGATCTTCTTAAAGTTTAGCTGGGGAAAAGAATTGTGTTAATAACCTTAACCGCCAATCCTGGCCATGAGACGGGCATATTCACTCTGAGAGGATTGAATGCGTGTTATTTGTTCCTCTGTCAACCATCGCTTTATATCTACTTTTTCCACCGGATAATGAGCGCGCTCGAAATGCCATTTCTTATCCATTGGTACCGTGGCATCGATGGCGATCCCTCCCTCGAAGCCACCGCCCTCAGCGCCTGACGTCCTTTCGAGTGGTTGCATTAAAGTACCGCGGCCTCCTCTTGGACCTGTAAGGAAATCGGTTAACGGGTTGGCTCGAGTTGTGATGGCCCAGAGAACATCGTCGGTGTTATAAATATCAACGTCTTCATCGACGGCTACTACCAATCTTATTCCCGGTTGGGCTGCCATAGCGGCGTGCAAAATGTTGCGCTGGTATCCCTCATCCCAGGGCCTGCGCTTATGTACCTGGAACACAATGCCGCCATTTACCGAAAAACCATGAAGTGTATTAACGTCAATCACCAGGCCCGGGACAATTCTTTCGGCCACCTCGTACATACATGCCTCTTTGAACAGCGTAATAAGGAATTCGCCTTCAAAAGAGTGGGCCAATGGGGAGAAAAATATGGGGCTGTTTTTCCTGTGGGTGATAGCCGTGGCTTGAAAACGGCGGAAACGGTAGGCCCTCCCAAGGTAACCCGGCCACTCGGGGAAGAAAGGCGCTTCACCGCCTTTTCCAAGCTTTTCCGCTTCTTCAGTCTCCCATACCGAGTGAGTGTCGAGGTAACCTTCGATAACCCATTCCGATTCAGCAATTGAATAAGCGTCCACAGTTTTGGCTTTGACGATTTCAACGGGGGAATCCTGGAGGGCACCCGCCATACCAAGTTCGTCTGCTCCCTGCGGTATTATAGAGTGTACATTGCCGCCGCCGGCTACCATCATAACTGCTGGTGGAGTAGTAATATTAATTGTAAGAGGGAGTTTTTCACTCCTGTGGTCTATATATGCAGCCACTCCGAAATGGGTCGGCGGTCCGGCCATGATGGTACCCCAGTCATTACCACGGAAATGCACCCGGTTAAAAGAGATATGACTTCCCCCTCTAAAATACTTCCCGTAAATTAAATTGTTACTTCCCCCAATAATCCTTCCGGCATCGCTGGGGGTGTGTTTCAAAACGGGCATATGGGAAAACACATCAATATTTTCGGTGATAACCACTTCCTGGCAGGGGGCGCTCTCAACTATTTTGGGGGGAATTGGGTTTTTTATAGCTTCAAGGCATTTGAATTTTATCTTTTTAAAGTCAGAAATACCCAGCATCTTGGCTGCTCTCTCTCTCGTGGCGAAAAGGTTACCGAGGTCCCTGATACCTGGATATCCTTTTATGTTATCAAATATAAGGGCAGGCCCCCCCTCGAGGACCTTTTGAATACCCGCAATTTCATAAATGGGGTCAACTTCAGCTGAAATGTTCAGGACTTCACCTTCTCCTTTCAGGAAGTCGAGGGCTTTACGGGTACTGGAAATATCTCTTACAGCCATTGTGATTCCTCCTTATTTATAAAGGCAAATTAATTGTTGTTAGAAACGTAAAAAATATCATCAGTCAACTAGAGGAAACAACCCATTCTTTCGGATATGTCCCTTACATTCCCCTGTACTTAATGACCACTTTCCGGTTTTCTCCCTCACCTGAACTTTCCGTATCAATATCATCCCACTTCGATAGAGTCAGGTGGACGATTCTCCGTTCATTCGGCGGCATCGGTTCCATGGTTGCAGGTCTCCGGGAGGTTCTTACCTGCTCCGCCAAACGCAAAGCAAGACTTTGAAGGCTCTTGAACCGTCGCTGCTTGTATCCCTCGACATCGACGGTTACTGGAGATAAATTTTTATTATTTACGGACAATATGAGATTAGTTATATATTGCAAAGAAACCAGTGTTTGTCCGCGTCTGCCGATGAGAAGAGCCTGGTCTTCACCCTTAAGGCTGATATCAAGGGCTATTGACGGTCTGGCATCTTCTTCGGACATGGACGGGTAAGGGACCGCACTGAGAGAGGACTGTATCTTCAAATGCTCCAGCAGCGTTTTCAGGATTTCTTTTGCTTTAATAATGTTTTCCGGGAGAGGTTCACTGTCCTGCAGCGGAGAATTATCTATCGCGCCGGGGTCTTGGAGAACATTTCCTATAGCTTCGACCCTGACTACAGCCTCTTCTGCTCCCAACCCCAGGATCCCGGATCTTGCCTTTTTCAGTACGGTGATATTTACTTCATCTTCCCTCTTACCCAGCTGGGTTAGAGCCTTATGTATGGCTTCTTCTTCTGTTTTTCCAGTTATTTCCACTGTGTCCATGTGTTAACCTTCTTTCATCTCCTCTGCCTACTTAACAGGTCGCCGGGATTTCCTCTTTTTTCCGGAAGGCGGCGGCTCGTAGGGGACAGCCTTGGTAGTGGAATGGGGGCTGCCAACAGGAGGAGCTGGCGATTTCTTTTTAAATAAACCTCCCCACCCAGTCACGAGATATTGAATAACAATACCAATGACATTGGAAATAGTCCAGTAAACAGCCAACCCGCTGGCAAACTGGAGTGTAAATGCGGCAAACATGAGGGGCATCATCATTAGCATCATCCTGTTTGTGCTTTGCTGTCTGGGATCAGTGGTTGGCACGGTTACCATTTTCTGTTGCAGCCACATCGAACCTCCAACAAGGACGGGGAGGATCATCAATCTATCGGGTTCAGTTAAATTCAGCCACAGGAATTTCTCATTCAACGGGACCATGCTGTGAATAAGCGGGGATGAATACAGTCTTGGGAAAAGGGCAAGGAGGTCTTCGGGAGTAGCCGCCAAAGCCCTAAGAATCGCCTGGTAAAGGGCTATCCAGACCGGGAATTGGACGAGCATTGGAACAATGCACCCCACGGGATTGATCCCGGCTTCCTTGTAAAGCTTCATCGTTTCGCCAGACAGTTTTTGCTTATCCCTGGCGTATTTTTTCTGCAGTTCCTGCATGCGGGGTTGGACTGTGGCCATGGACTTGGACGCTTTTATTTGCTTGATGGTTAAGGGATATGTGATTACGCGGATAATAATGGTCAGGGCAATAATGGCCAAACCAAAATTATTAAAAAGAATTGAATATAAAATTATTGATAGATTTAAGATAGGTTGGAATATTAATACGTTCCAGAGGTCAGCCATATCAAGCCTTTATTTTTCCTTCGGGTATGTTGAAACTTCCCATACCCTTGTACCCTTTTCAATATCAATGGCGGAAAGCAAACCTTCCCTAGTATGAACATAGACAAAACCCGCGTCAACAGTCATATTGGAAAGCACTGGCGAGTTCATGGGAATTAGTCGTATTTGTGAACCTGTATCGGCCTGTAAAAAATAAATATTGTTATCTTCCGATGCCACTATCACGGTATTACCCGATATTACGGGTGAAGCCCTTACACTTCCCTGGGTTCCAAATTCCCAAATTTTTTGCCCCGTTAAAGCATTTATCCCATAAACATTTTTATCAGGTTCACTGTCTTTTTTTACGTTAACAGCCACCAGGAGATTGTCTTTTATCACCGGAGCTTCCCAAAACCAGCCGCTTCCTTTAAAGGACCATTTTACCCTACCGGAGTTTTTATCTAAAGCGTATAAATGGCTGTCAAAGGAACCGATGTAAATCGTGTCATTGGCAATCAATGGCCCTGCGGTTATCGCCCCATTACTGGAGAACGTCCACAGCAAGGATTCCTCTTTGAGTCCTTTTTTCAAGTCAAATGCATAAAGTTTACCGTCAAAAGAACCAATATATAACCTGTCGTCTACAACTGTCGGGGTCGACCATATTTTTTTTCCTAACAGATATTTTTCTCGAAGCAAACCATTATTTGCGTTCAGTGAGTATATATAGCCATCGGAAGAACCGAAATAGACATTTCCATTATAAACCGCTGCGCTTCCGATAATGGCTTTCCCTCTCCCGGTGGCAGGGTATTGCCATCTCAAGGCACCGCTTGT
Organism: Dehalococcoidia bacterium; assembly: GCA_030689845.1. Classification (GTDB taxonomy): domain Bacteria; phylum Chloroflexota; class Dehalococcoidia; order JACQUA01; family JACQUA01; genus JAUYHV01. The sequence continues at coordinate 1,970 of JAUYHV010000172.1, read as the reverse complement.
TGTGTCAAGAGCATAGAAAACCCCTTCGTAAGTGCCCAGGAAAATTGATTTCCCGTCCGAAACGGGATGGCTATAGATTGCTGCCTTCGGCGCAGGCCCCCCGCAGCCGAACCCTATTGAAGTAGCAGGAGTCGGGAGGGTTGTTTGCCACTCGGGATCGCCGTTGGAACCTTTATAAGCTGCCACTTTTCCCGCTATGGTGCCAGTGTAGATTGTACCGTCAACCGCAGCAGGTCCGGACCATCCCCTTGCCGGAGCAGTCTGGCAGGAAACCGAAACAACCAGGATAATCAGCATTATTGTGATGAAAATATATTGATTCTTGCCTGTAAACTTCATTTTTAATTTTATTCTTTCAAGAAAGGCTATTAAAGGATAATTAACGGGGTGGAACAGGGTCGTAACCCCCTTTATTAAACGGGTGACAGCGGGCAAGTCTTTTTACCGTTAAGACGATGCCTCTCATCAGACCGAAGCTCTGTATAGCCTCGTAGGAGTACTGTGAACAGGTGGGTGTAAACCGACATGACGGAGGATACATTCTCGAAAATGTAACCTGGTACACCCTAATTACGCTTAATGCTAAATGACTCATTGGTTCCCCGTAGAAATTAATAATTAAACAGTTAACTAGTGCTTGACAAGACTACACAAGCACTGCTAAGCAGGCAGGGGAGCTTTTCACTCGAACGGATTCTCGAGGAATACAACTTGAATTTATAGTTGATGGAATCACTTCTGATTCCTCGATAATGCCGGATTTCTTGAGTAAGATACTGACCGACTGTCGTATATCCTGAAATGTAGCTGACAAAACTGGCTTTCGGGCAATAAAAACGATATCCCAACTACCTTTTACTAATTGGCTGCGAACACACTCCCTCAGAAGGCGTTTAACACGGTTCCGCACAACTGCATTACCGATTCTCCGGCTTACCGAGAAGCCAAACCTGGATTCGGACAGGCTGTTTGGTAAGGCTTTTAATACGAGCAACCGGTTTGCCCGGGAGAAACCACCATTATAAACATTGGAAAAATCAGATTTGCTGGTTAAACGATATTTCTTGCCCACCTGTTGTTCTCTCTGGTTTTGATTTAAACCACGGTGAGCTTGTATCGTCCCTTTAGCCGTCGCCTTCTGAGTACGGCCCTTCCTCCCTTTGAAGCCATTCTTTTAAGAAAGCCATGTTCGCGCTTTCTCGGTATTCTTTTGGGTTGGTATGTCCTTTTTGGCACTTTAAACCTTGCTTACTTTTGCCAGATTATACTTTAGTTTTGCTTTAAGTGTCAATTACTTTACTCCATGGTGAGACGCCGACCACTGCAAAAGTGTTACCAATGGCTGTTCAAGGGCAAAGTGCCTTTTGAGACATCATCCCGTCTAATGCCGGGTTTATCTGCCAGGTGTAATTTCGGGATGATGCTTGGGGTTTTAAACATGCTGGAATTTACCACGTGAATTTCTTAATATTATTTTTAGAAAATACGCCATCAAAAAGGTGACCGACTCTGAGTTGGATTGACATATATAAGGGGGGTTATTATAATAATTCACGCTTGTTTTTCCGTCGCTGTTTAACCCCTGACTGCCGGGGTATCGTGTATCCGTCTCAATGATTTGTTCATTAAAAGGACAGGTTTGAAACTATATATTTGTGATATACTTAGGTCAACTCTGGCAGACGATTCGATAGAATTATTTATACTTATGAAGTGTCTGTATTTTCATTGATATTTGGTAGGTTGATGTTATTGTTTATTTTAGTGCGCACTGCATTTTTTAATTACTAATTTAATTAATGAATTTAACTCCATATAATTTATTAAGCGAGGAACCGGGCAATGAGTTTACCGAAGTTTGAGTATATAAAGGTGAAGAGCATAGGGGAGGTATGCGAGGCATTAGGGAAGTACAAAAGGAAGGCGAAGGTAATGGCTGGGGGAACTGATTTACTAGTGCAGATGAAAGA
>JAUYHV010000174.1 GCA_030689845.1 Dehalococcoidia bacterium | reverse complement strand
CTGGGAGGAAGCACCAACAGTTTACTTCACGTTATGGCTATCGCCCACGAAGCCGGGGTGCAATTCTCCCTGGAAAAGATAAACGAAATAAGCCGGGGGACCCCGCACCTCTGTAAAATAAGTCCTTCCGGTACCTGGCATATCCAGGACCTCGACAGGGCCGGTGGGATAAGCTCCGTTATGAAAGAAATAGGCGGACTGCTTGACAGGGATGTGATGACAGTAACAGGGAAACCATTGTCGGCCACTCTCGATGCGGCCAGGGATGGCGACAGGGACGTCATATACCCATCATCGAAGCCTCATTCATTAACCGGAGGTTTGAGCATCCTGTTTGGTAATTTAGCCCCGGAAGGCTCTGTGGTGAAAAGCGCGGCGGTATCTCCCGAGATGATGGTCCATGAAGGTCCGGCCAGGGTTTTCGATTCCGAGGAAGCGGCAACAAGGGCTATTATGGAAAGGACAATAAAAAAAGGCGAAGTTGTGGTTATCAGGTACGAAGGACCACGAGGCGGCCCGGGGATGCGGGAAATGCTTACACCGACTTCCCTGCTAAGCGGTATGGGGATGGATAAGGACGTCGCATTGATAACCGACGGTCGCTTTTCAGGCGCCACGAGGGGGGCAGCCATTGGACACGTTTCTCCTGAGGGCGCTGCGGGCGGCCCTATCGCTGCCTTGAAAGACGGTGATATTATCAGTATAAATATCCCGGAGTGCAAACTTGAAGTGAAATTAGGTGCGGAACAGATTCAGGAAAGGCTCAAGCAAGTCCCTCCCTTCGTACCGAGGGTTAAAAAGGGTTATCTTAAACGTTATGCGGAGAAAGTTACATCGGCCAGCACCGGTGCCGTATTTATAGATTAGGGGCCAACATGAAAATATCAGGAGCACATATAGTTTGCGAAAGTTTTTTGAAGGAAAATGTAGACGTGGTATTCGGTTACCCGGGCGGTGCGGTATTACCCTTTTACGACACGCTGTACCAGTACGATAAGATACGCCATATTCTGGTACGACATGAGCAGGGAGCGGCTCATGCCGCCGACGCTTATGCCCGGGTAACAGGCAAAGTAGGTGTTTGCATCGCAACTTCCGGGCCGGGAGCCACAAATCTGGTCACAGGTATAGCAAACGCCTACCTGGATTCATCGCCTATGGTTGCCATAACAGGGCAGGTAGCCCGTCCTTTTATTGGTAAAGACGCCTTTCAAGAAGTTGACATAACTGGAATAACCCTGCCTATTACTAAGCATAACTATCTTGTAATGAAGGCTTCGGACCTTCCCGAAATAATTAAAGAGAGCTTCTATCTTGCCCGGACGGGCAGGCCCGGTCCGGTACATATCGATATTCCCCGGGATGTTTTTACGGAACTCGCAGAGTTTAATTATCCTGACAAAGTAACCTTCCCCGGATATAAAGTTAAGCCCCAGGGACATCCGACCCAGATAAAAAAAGCGGCTGCCCTAATAAATGCCGCTCAACAGCCGGTAATACTGGCCGGGAGGGGTGTCCTGGTCTCCAACGCGACGGGCGAACTAAAAGAACTCGTTGAGAAAGCGCAAATTCCTGTCATAACTACTTTGCTCGGCATAAGTTGTTTCCCGGAATCCCACGCACTGAGCTTTGGCATGATAGGCATGCACGGCACCGCCTATGCCAATATGGCCGTCGATGCCGCTGACGTCGTAATAGCCATCGGGATGCGGTTCGACGACCGCGCCACCGGACGAATCAGCGGGTTCGCTCCCAGGGCAAAAATCGTGCACATAGACGTGGATGCGGCGGAAATAGGTAAAAATGTACGGGTAAATGTGCCCATCGTGGGGGATGTAAAGCACGTTTTAAAATCTTTAAACCCCCTTATCAACGAGTCCAGTCGATTTGCCTGGATTACCCAGCTTGAATGCTGGAGGGAGGAGCACCCTTCAACGGACATTAGAGAGTGTGACGGGATTCTCCCCCAGTACGTGATAAACAAAATACATGAGGTTACCGGCGGTAATGCCACGATTGTAACGGGAGTCGGGCAGAACCAGATGTGGTCTGCGCGGTATTTCTGGTATAACAAGCCCAACAGTTTTATTTCCTCCGGAGGTCTTGGAACCATGGGCTTCGAACTACCCGCAGCATTGGGGGCAAAAATAGGCCGCCCCGAGGAGAATGTCTGGTGTGTAGCCGGTGACGGCGGGTTTCAGATGACTATCCAGGAACTGGCAACAATCGTTCAGGAGAAAGCGGCTGTTAAAATAGCCATAATCAACAACGGTTTTCTTGGCATGGTAAGGCAGTGGCAGGAGTTGTTTTATGAAAAACGCTATGCTGCTACTCCTTTATGGAGCCCTGATTTCGTGAAAATAGCCGAGGCGTACGGAATTCCAGGGTTAAGAGTAACCGATAAACTCCAGGTTTTACCGGCTATCCAGCAAGCAATGGAATATGACGGGCCTTTCCTGATAGATTTTGTTGTTGAGCCGGAGGAGAACATTTATCCCATGGTACCCCCCGGAGCTTCCCTGGCTGAGATTATGGAAGAACCGAGGGAGACTGTGCATATGGGAAAGAATTCCTCCAAACACATAAGTAATTTATAAAAAATATGTTTTACGGGTAGAAGAATAAATGGAAACTAAAATACACACACTGGTAGCTCTGGTAAGAGACAAACCTGGAGTTTTAAACCGCATCGCCAGCCTTTTCCGGAGACGCGGATTTAATATTGACAGCATAGCAGTAGGCCCCAGTGTGGAAACCGGGCTTTCCAGGGTAACCGTTGGGGTTTCGGGAAGCGATGCCGAGGTGGAACAGGTGAGGAAGCAGTGGGAAAAAGTAATTGATGTAGTAAAGGTTTCCGACATCACCTCCGAACCAATGGTGACCAGGGAACTGGCATTGATTAAGGTCAAAGCTTCCCGGGTAGAGAGAAGCGAAATAATTCAAATTGTAGATATATTCAGGGCTAATATTATCGATGTCGCCCATGATTCCTTGACCATCGAAGTAACCGGGGACGGTAATAAATTAAGCTCTCTCTATATTCTTTTAAAAGATTTTGGAATTAAAGAAATTGCCAGGACCGGCCGTATTGCTATGACCAGGGGCGCGGGTAAACCTCTTTAGCCTTAGTAGAAAATTACCGTAATCGAATGCGGATTACCTAAAAAACGTTATAATTATCCTCCGGCGCGTTCGAAACTTCTTAATTAATCCAGCAGAAATAATAGTGATAAGAGATAAGATAAATAAGGGAAAGGATAGAGAGTTGGCTACTATTTATTATGACAAAGATGCCGACCTGAAATTATTACAGGATAAAACAATCGGTGTTCTTGGCTACGGCAGTCAGGGGCACGCTCATGCCCAGAATTTAAGGGACAGTGGCTGTAAGGTTATCGTCGGTGAAGTAAAGGGTACTCCGGGCTGGGAAAAGGCCATGAACGCCGGATTTGAAGTATTGGGAGCTGCCGAGATGACTGAACGCTCCCAGATAGTTATTATGCTGATTCCAGACACCTTGCAGAAGCGTGTTTATTACGATTCTGTCGCCTCGGGAATGAAAAAAGGGAAAACCCTGATGTTTGCCCACGGATTTAATATCCATTTCAACCAGATTGTTCCTCCAAAAGATATAGATGTTACCATGGTCGCTCCCAAAAGTCCCGGTCCCATGGTCAGACAATTATACACTGAAGGTGTGGGTACACCAGCCATCGTAGCTGTCCACCAGGACAGCACTGGCCATGCCAAGGAACTGGCTCTTGCATATGCCAAGGGGATTGGCACTACCAAAGCCGGTGTTATCGAGACTACCTTTGCCGAGGAAACTGAAACCGACCTTTTTGGGGAACAGGTTGTTTTATGCGGTGGAGTAACCTCTTTAATCAAGGCGGGTTTTGAAACCCTGGTTGAGGCTGGATACCAGCCGGAAATAGCCTACTTCGAATGCCTGCATGAGTTGAAACTTATCGTGGACTTAATTTATAAGGGCGGGTTTACATTTATGCGGAATTCAGTAAGCGATACCGCCGAATACGGAGATTATACCCGTGGTCCCAGGGTCGTTGATGAAATGGCTCGGGAAGAGATGAGAAATATCCTTACCGAAATACAGGAAGGGACGTTTGCCAGGGAATGGATCCTGGAGAACCAGGCTGGGAGTCCGAGCTTCAACGCCTTGCGGAAAATGGAGGAAAACCAGCTTATAGAGGTAGTCGGAAAAAAACTCCGTTCCATGATGCCCTGGCTTAAATAGATTGTAAAGCGTAAAGACAAGATATTTTAAGTTCTTAAGGCATTATTGTTCTTAAGAAACACCTTTTTATCTGCATTCAATCTCGATGCAAGTGTTTCCGTGGATATTTTGGAAATACACAAGGCTTAATGCCGTGGGGATAAGGTAAATTATTATGGATAAAGTGCTCATTTTTGATACCACTCTGCGAGACGGGGAGCAGTCTGCAGGCGCAGCGCTGAACATCGAGGAGAAGCTGGAAATTGCAAAGCAACTTGAAAATTTGCGTGTGGACATCATTGAGGCGGGTTTCCCCATCAGTTCTCAAGGAGATTTTGAAGCCGTAAGGCGTATCGCCCGGGAGGTAAGAACCCCGGTAATATGTGCCCTGGCCCATGCCCGACCCGAGGCTATTGACAGGGCATGGGAGGCTATCAGGGAGGCGAAACATCCCCGCATCCATGTTTTTCTTTCCACTTCCGATCCTCACCTCATTTATCAACTGGGTAAAAACAGGGAAGAAATCCTTGAGGCTGCCACAGCGATGGTGCGCAGGGCAAAAAGCTATTGCCCGGATATTGAATTTTCCCCTATGGATGCCAGCCGAACGGACAGGGAATTCATTTATCAGGTTGTTGAAAGCGTAATCGAAGCAGGCGCCACCACGGTGAATATCCCTGATACGGTGGGTTATGCCATTCCGGAAGAATTCGGCGACCTGATAGAAAGTCTTTTTAATAAGGTCCGTAATATTAACAAAGCCGTGGTCAGTGTGCATTGTCACGACGACCTTGGGCTTGCTGTTGCCAACAGCCTTGAGGCGGTGAGAAGAGGAGCCAGGCAGGTTGAGTGCACCGTTAATGGTATTGGCGAGCGCGCCGGCAACGCAGCCCTGGAAGAGATTGTAATGGCAATTCATACCCGGAAAGATTTTTTTAATCTAACCTCCGGAATAGACTCCACTCAAATATATAAATCGAGCCGGTTAGTCAGTGATATGACGGGTTTTCAGATTCAACGCAATAAAGCTGTAGTCGGTGAAAACGCCTTCAGACACCAGTCAGGTATTCACCAGGACGGTCTGCTGAAGGCAGCCATAACCTACGAGATTATGAACCCACAGACCGTAGGGATTCCTTCGAGTTCCATCGTCCTGGGCAAGCTGAGCGGGCGGCACGCTTTTGTGGAAAGGCTGGCTGAACTTGGTTACAGCCTTAACGAGGAAGATTTGAACAGGGCGTTCCGGTCTTTCAAGGACCTTGCCGATAAGAAAAAAGATGTAACGGATAAAGACATCGAGTCTCTGGTAGCGCAGGAAATGCGGACGTTATCAGAAACATACCATATAGAACATATTCAGGTATCCTGCGGCGACCACAGTGTTCCCACCGCTACGGTTAAGCTGCGGGGACCCGGTGATGTTATTCTCGCCGACGCAGCCCTGGGCACAGGCCCTGTGGATGCGGTATATAAGGCCATCAACAGGCTCGTCGCTGTGCCTAATAAGTTAACGGAGTTTTCAGTTAATTCGGTGACGGCTGGTATCGATGCCATGGGAGAAGTCCTGATAAGGATAGAAAGTGACGGAGTAACTTATACGGGTCGGGGAGCGGCAACGGACATTGTTGTTGCCAGCGCTAAAGCCTACATGAATGCGCTGAACCGCTTGCTGGCCGGCAAACAGGCAAGGGAGAAATCGAAAACTGAAAAATAACGGATCTACGCTGGCGGAAAAAATCCTGGCTGCCCATTCAAAGCGCAGCCTGGTAAGGCCGGGTGAGTTTGTCAATGTACAGGTTGACCTCATCCTGGCGAATGATATAACCGCGCCCATTGCAATCAAAGAGTTTCAGCGCCTTGGCGTTGAAAGAGTTTTCGACCCGCAGCGTATTGTGCTGGTTCCAGACCATTTTGTCCCCAATAAGGATATTCCCTCTGCTGAACAGGCCAAGGAGATGAGGGAATTTGCCCGGAAGCATGGGATTACGTACTTTGAGGTAGGGCAGATGGGCATTGAGCATGTTCTTTTGCCTGAGCTTGGTCTGGTACTCCCCGGCGATGTTATCATCGGGGCCGACTCTCATACATGCACCTACGGGGCGGTCGGCGCTTTTGCTACTGGCATGGGAAGCACGGATATTGCCTCGGCTATGGCTACAGGGGAGATCTGGATGAAAGTACCGCCTACCATAAAATTCTTATTCCATGGTAAATTGCGGAAGTGGGTCGGGGGGAAAGATTTGATTTTACATATCATCGGTGACATAGGGGTTGACGGGGCCCTGTATTCGTCCATGGAGTTTGGCGGTGAGGCGATTGAAACTCTCCCGATGGATGGCCGTTTCACCATGGCTAACATGGCGATTGAAGCGGGCGCAAAAGCCGGTATATTTGAAGTAGACGAAAAAACTTTGGAATACGTTGAACCCAGGGCTAAACGCCCTTACCATGCGCAAAAAGCCGACGGGCAGGCCACTTATTCCCGGGTTATCGAATATGATTTATCTTTCATTGAGCCGCAGGTTGCCTTCCCTCATTTGCCTTCGAATACGAGAGCTGTCAGCAAAGCAGGTAAAATAAATATCGACCAGGTAGTTATAGGGAGCTGCACCAATGGCCGGCTGGATGATTTAAGACTGGCCGCCGGGATATTAAAAGGCAGGCAGGTGAATCCGGGTACCAGGCTGATAGTTATTCCCGGAACGCAGCAGGTATACCTGTCGGCCATGCACGAGGGGCTGATTGAAATATTCATACGCAGCGGAGCAGCCGTGAGTACACCCACCTGTGGTCCCTGCCTTGGAGGGCATATGGGCGTCCTGGCTGCCGGGGAAAAGTGCCTGTCGACCACCAACAGGAATTTTGTCGGGCGTATGGGAAGCCCGAAATCCGAAGTGTATCTTTCCAATCCTGCCGTTGCCGCTGCCAGCGCTGTGGCGGGGAGAATAATAAGTCCGGAGGAGCTCGTCTGATGAAGCTCCAGGGAAGGGTTTTTAAATTTGGCGCTAACGTGGATACGGACGTAATAATCCCGGCCAGATACTTAAACGTGTCTGACCCGTCGGAACTGGCGAAACATGTCATGGAGGATGCCGACAGCAGCTTCGTATCGAAAATGAAACCTGGCGATATTATCATGGCAACGACTAATTTCGGCTGCGGTTCATCCAGGGAGCATGCTCCCCTGGCAATAAAAGCCGCCGGGATTTCCTGCGTCGTGGCAAAAAGCTTTGCCAGGATATTTTTAAGGAATTCTATCAATATTGGCCTTCCTGTACTGGAGTGTGAAGAGGCAGTGGATAGAACTAATCCCGGAGACATGCTGGAGATAGAACTGGAAAAGGGGACGATAAAGAATCTATCGAGCGGTGAAACCTTCCGGGCAAAAGCCTATCCCGATTTCATGCTCCAGCTTATTTCAGCGGGAGGTTTGATCGAGTATACAAAAAACAAGCTGAAGAGTGCAGGAAAGACATAAACCGGGAGTAATAATAACCCAAAACTACACTGGTTAAAGATCTCTTGTATTCATTAATCGGCTTGCTTCAGGATTTAGAAAACGGCAGGTCTTTTTTTTGATATTCGGATATTAATTAAAAACCTGGAGCCTGGCGATTACCTTTTGATAATAGCTCATTTCAATTAGGAACAGAGGATACCAGCCATGCAATTTAACATCATAGTTCTACCGGGAGACGGAGTTGGCCCTGAGGTCGTGGACGAGGGTGTAAGGGTACTTGAGGCGGTTGGTAAAAAGTTCAAACACAAATTTGTGCTCGACTACTATGACATTGGCGGGGTGGCTATTGATAAACATGGTGTTTCTCTCAGGAAAGATACCATTAAAGCCTGCAAAAAGGCTGACGCAGTTCTCCTGGGAGCCGTAGGAGGCCCTAAATGGGATAATCCTCTTGCCTCGGTAAGACCCGAGGACGGCCTGCTTGCATTGCGTAAGGAACTGGGGCTTTTTGCCAACCTTAGACCTGTCCGGGTTCTGCCTATGCTGGAAGATGGCTCTACGATTAAACCTGAAGTTGTCCGTGGTGTAGACCTTGTTGTCGTAAGGGAACTGACGGGGGGATTGTATTTCGGAAAACCAAAAAAACGCTGGCAGACATCAGGCGGTCGAAAAGCCGTCGATACCATGGCTTATTCTGAGCTAGAGATAAGTCGGATTCTCAAGGTAGGTTTTGAGCTTGCCAGGGGACGCCGGAAAAAACTGGCTTCGGTGGACAAGGCGAATGTGTTGGAGACATCCCGCCTGTGGAGGCAAATAGCGACCGAGATGGCTCCTGAATACCCCGATGTAGAACTGCAGCATGTTCTCGTCGATTCCTGTGCGATGCGCCTGATCCAACGTCCTGCTGAGTTCGATGTAATAGTTACCGAGAATACCTTCGGGGATATTCTGACTGACGAGGCGTCCATGCTTCCAGGTTCTATGGGGATGCTGCCGTCAGCCAGCGTGGCTGGTATTCCTGAGGAGGGACATCCTATCCTGGGACTGTATGAGCCCATACACGGCAGCGCTCCCCGTCGAGCAGGGCTGAACATGGCAAATCCTATAGCCACTATTTTAAGCGTTGCTCTAATGTTGCGGTATTCATTGGCTTTATATGAGGAAGCAGCAGCTATTGAAAAGTCGGTAACCTTAGTTTTGGAAAATGGTTTCCGGACTTATGATATTGCCAGAAGCGGTAAAACTGAGGTAGGGACAAAGCAAATGGGGGGGCTTATAGCCGAAGCTGTATTAAAAAATTAACCTGATATTACTATCTCCAGAGGCTTTCCCCACCCTTGTGGTGTCGACGAGGGGTCATTGAGTAATGGGTATTATGAACTGAAGCAATATTCATCGATATCAATGTCTTAATCACCTCCCCGGTGCTTTTCTTGGCGAAAGATACAGAAGGATGTTTTGATGGACGATGTGAATTGGGATAAAATAGTTTACAATAAATACAGTTTTTATATTATTCGCTACCAAAATAAAAGGGC
>JAUYHV010000153.1 GCA_030689845.1 Dehalococcoidia bacterium | reverse complement strand
ACTCCCCGTCGAAGCCATCAAGATGGCGATAGAAAAAGACGGGCTCAAGCCCGAACAGGTCAATGGTGATACTATTTACCAGGCCCTGGAAAAAAATATCAAGGAATTCGATACCGGGGGATTGACGGGACCTCTGACCATCTCAGCTGATAACCACAGCGCGGCCCGCTTTGCAAAGGTTTATCAGATCCAGAAAGGAATTCAGACACCTATCACCGGTTGGGTGAAGTCGCCCCATATTACAAGGTTCGAGGACATAAAGAAATAGCAACCGCAAGGGGCTGGCTCTTGAAGCCAGCCCCTAAATCCCCCGCCTTCTTAAAGATAAAATCAGATCGCAAAATCCCGGGAATGTTTGACGGTGTTTGGTCAGCGTGACCAGTGTGCGAAGACGGCAAATCTTTGATACAATAAAATGCCTTTCAAAAAATATATTCGGGAAAACCATGTTTCTTAAGGCTTTGCTGCTTTCAAACAGGGTGTTTTCCCTTTTCCTCCGGCTTCGCCTGGAATTCCGTTAAAAACGCTTTAAAGCTCAATTAATATGAATGATTACAACGTTGTTGGTAAACCGGTTCCCCTGATCGACGCCCGTGTTAAAGCTACTGGTGAAGCCATATATACAGAGGATATTAATTTGCCCGGTATGCTGTATGGTAAGATTTTACGCAGTCCGTATCCCCACGCCACCATACGCAGTATTGATACCTCAAAGGCAGAGAAACTACCCGGAGTAAAAGCAGTTGTCACCGGGAAAGACACGCCGGGTATAAGATTTGCCTTCGTTGATACCCCGGGCCATCCGGCTGATGAATATCCCCTCGCTATCGATAAAGCCCGCTACGCCGGAGAAGAAGTGGCAGCCGTAGCCGCTGTTGACCTGGAAACAGCGGAACAGGCCCTGGACCTGATTGAAGTTGACTATGAAATCCTCCCGGCTGTTTTCAACCCCGAAGATGCCTTGAAACCAGGTGCACCCCAGGTCCATGATGTTATCGTCCCGTCCACCACCTCGGCATGGGAAGACTGGGGAGCAAAGAAAAAAACCGTTCCTTATAAAGTAGTAAATAACGTTTGCGCCACAACGATGATATCCCATGGAGATATAGAAAAAGGCTTTCGGGAAGCCGACTATATCAGGGAAGACCGGTTTACTGCCGTGGCCACCGCCCACGCTGCCATGGAACCTCATGTGGTTGTAGCCCAATTCAATTCGTGGGGAGGACTGGATGCCTGGCTGACAAACATGGGAATAGACATAAAACGATTCTGGCTGGCAAAGACCCTTGGTTTACCAATCAGCAAAGTTAGAGTTCATAAAACATATATCGGCGGTGCTTTCGGTGGCAAAATAAACCTCTTCCCCTACGAATTTTTAGCTGCCCTTCTTTCAAAAAAAACGGGGCTCCCTGTGAAGATTACCCTTACCAGGGAGGAAGTTTTTATGACATGCCGCACCAGTCATCCGATGATAATAGACCTGAAAACAGGCGTGAAAAAGGATGGCACGCTGGTTGCCCAGCATATGAAAATTATTGCCGACCCCGGAGCATACAGGGGCACGTCACCCATCGCTATGTTCCTTACCCATATATTTGCCAGCCCCGTTTACCGGATCCCCAACGTAAAGCATGAAGCAACCGCCGTGTATACTAACAAATCAATCTGCTGTCCCAAGAGGGGGCATGGCAATCCCCAGGCCCGTTTTGCTATTGAGTCCCAGCTCGACATGATAGCCGCAGATATCGGGATTAACCCCCTCGAAATAAGGCTGAAAAATGCCCGGGAAACAGGCGACGTATTACCCAATGGCGATAAGCTTAAAAGCTGCGGCCTTAAAGAGTGCCTGACCAGTGCCGCCAGAGGGGCAGGATGGCAAGACAAAATGGAAAAGCCTGACGGATACGGAATAGGGATGGGCGTTGCTGCCATGTTCAGCGGTTCCGCGGTCTATCCCTTTGGCAGCGGCGCGCTGATCAAACTGAACCCTGACGGCACGGCAACCATTTTTACCGGCCAGGTAGAATTCGGACAGGGGTCACACACAGCCATGGCTCAGATTGCCGCCCAGGAACTGGGACTAAGGCTGGAAGATGTATCTATAGTTGCCGCCGATACGGAATTGTGTCCCGTGGATATGGGAAACTACCTGAGTTGCGGAATTTTCGTTTCAGGAGAAGCAGTTCGAAGAGCCGCTGCAGACGCCAGGCGGCAGTTGCTGGGTCTAACATCAAAAGTATTGAATGTTGAACCAACCTCCCTGGAAATAGTCCAGGGCAAGATACGATTAAAACACGCGCCGGAAAAATCTCTTTCTTTCTCGGAAGCTATGAAAGCTACACAGATGTCTGGGGGAACAAATATAGTTGGGCGCGGTTTTAAGGAAGCCCTTGCCAGCGTAACCTTTGCACCCGGAATATCCAGGGGAGCCGGCAGGTTTACGGATGCCTACAGCTTCGCTGTCGCAGTAGCAGAGGTTTTGGTGGACAAAAAAACGGGCAAAGTCAAAATATTAAGAATAATAACAGCCGGAGATTCCGGTTTCCCTATTAATCCATTGAGCCTGGATGGACAGTTGGATGGCCAGGCTGTGATGGCCCAGGGAGATGTGCTTTTTGAAGATGTATTGCGAGTTGATGGAGTAATGATAAATCCAAGTTTTCTTGAATATAAATTACCCGGCGCCATGGATACACCTGGCCTGGAATCTATCCATATACATGCCCCCGACCCCGGGGGTCCCTTTGGAGGAAAAGAAGGTGGTGAATGTTCCAGGTCAGCCGTCATACCGGCCATAGCCAACGCCATATCCGATGCTTTATCTGTGAGGTTCACGAGCCTGCCGATAACACCGGATAAAATCCTTGCCGCTTTGAGTAAAAAGGCGTGAGATAAATCTTTTGGTACTATCAGGGGTAACCGACTGGAAGTCATAATTTGGATGAGATTTCAATTTATCCTACTAAAGTACAGGAGTAATGAATTTTGGAAACCTCCCTCCGCTCCCTGCCAAGCGTAGACAAGATCATCTCCGACCCGCGCCTTAAGAGCATTACAGACGGTTATGATCATTTACTTTTTACTAAACTGGTCCGTGGTTATATCAAGGAAATCCGCCTCTTTATTAAGGGAGGCGGCGATCCGCCGCCGTTCGATTCAATAGTGGAAACCATTGCCCGTCGCGCCACAGCGATCCAGACCCCCTCTATGAGAAAAATTATCAACGCAACCGGAGTCATCCTTCATACTAACCTGGGAAGGTCCTCTGTAAGTCGTGAAACTGTCGAAGCCATGACCGGGGCCAATAATAATTATGTAAACCTCGAAATTGATATAAATAGAAATCAGCGCGGCTCGCGCCAGGACCATCTCCGGTCATTATTAAAAGAGATAACCGGTGCGGAGTCTGCCATGGTGGTGAATAATAACGCTTCAGCAGTTCTACTGGCATTGAGCGCCCTGGTTAAAGGCAAAGAGGTCATCGTGTCCCGGGGACAATCTGTAGAAATTGGCGGCGGGTTCCGCGTACCCGAGGTCATGCGGCAGAGCGGGGCACGGCTGATCGATGTGGGGACGACGAATATAACCTATAAAACGGATTACGAAGCAGCCATAACCCCCAGTACCGCAGCTCTACTGCGCGTCCATTCCAGCAATTTCCGTGTCATCGGGTTTACCGGGGAGGTTGCCCTGGACGAATTAGTTGAAGTTGGGAAGAAGCATTCCCTTATGGTGCTGGATGATATCGGCAGCGGCTGTTTTATTGACACAACAAAATATGGGTTGTTAAGAGAACCCCTTGTTCAGGAAAGCATTTCCTCCGGTGTCAGCCTTACATTCTTTTCCGGCGACAAATTGCTCGGCGGTCCGCAGGCGGGCATAATCGCGGGCAAAAAGCAACTCATAGATAAAATGGAGAAACATCCGCTGGCCAGGGCGCTGCGTATCGATAAAGTTAGATTGTCAGGGCTGGCCGCCACTTTGCTTCATTACTTGAAAGGAGATGCAGTTAACAAAATACCTGTATGGCAGATGATCTCGGCAAAACCGGACGATCTCCGGAAAAGGGCTGAAAAATGGGCGGCATCGTGTAGTTCCATCGCAGACATAGTACAAGGCGAGTCTGAAGTTGGGGGAGGAAGCCTGCCGGGAAGCACATTGCCAACATGGCTTGTTTCCCTGAAGCCGGGGGTTCGGACCCATAAGACCGGGGTTCAGGATATTTCCGCTGTATTAAGAAATATGGATATTCCAATAATCGGCCGGATCGAAAAAGATACCCTCCTTCTTGACCCGAGAACCGTACCGGTTGAAGATGAACCCTATATTATCAGCGCATTGACACAGTTAGCTGAAAATATTGCAGGCGCTAAATTAACGTCCCGCCGTCCAAAATGAAAAATAAGTTTTGAAAAGGTAACTGGTACCACCCGCTATTTAAAGGAATAGGTTAAAGTTCCTGCTGCCATTGTTTATTTATAGGAACTGAACTCATAGTATCGATATGGGAATACCCCCTTTGCTATTTTCTGAAAGAACTGGGCTCTGATACCGAAATGTATTCTTAATTGCTGTGCTTCAGTATTACTTGTGTTGAAATGCTGGTGGACTGTATCGGGTCCCTGTACTTGGAATAGCGTACCCTTTTTCCATTCAAACCTGCGGTCATCAACGATGGAGTAACCTTCCCCCTGCAATACATAAAGCAGCGCTTCCATATGGGAATGTTTACCGCTATGCATCCCCGGCTCATCGCAGAGTATGGAAGTAATTTCAATCTCCCTTGCCTTGAAATTGTTTTCAGGCCCTCCCATAAACATAACCAGGCGTGAGCGGTGTCCGGGAACCCCGACTGTCTTCATCTCTTTTGGTTGAGACTCGGTAAACTCGTCTTTAAGCTTAGAAAGATAGCTCCCGAATTCCTCCGCAGTTACAACCGGGGCGTCTTTCAATTGCAAGACTATTCTTCCGTGCTCGGGGTGAATCTCCGATTCAGCCATTTTGATGTTATCAGTTTGACCCATGTAGTTCTCCCCCGCCTCCTCATACTGAATAATCCTGGCCATACCGGCAAAACGCTCCAGTGGAAGAGCCATTGCGGAAAGATACCGTACCTTTTCCTCACCGGAATTGAAATGCTGGTGAACGGATCCATATGGCATAAAAAGACAACTGCCTGTTTCCCAGTTATACCTGATATCATCTATAACACTGAATCCGCTGCCTTGAATAATATAGATAGCCTCTTCTCCATGAGAGTGCCTGCCTGTATGCCAGCCCCGGGGGATATCACCGAGCATGGTCACCCCGGTAGTTACAAAGCCGATTTCCCGGGCACAAATAAGCGCCGCTCTCCAGTCTTGCTTTGTCCTGACCCATTCAAGTTCTTCTTCGTTAATAAAAACCCTGGCTTGTTCACGTTCATTTTTTTCTTCATCCCAGTATCCTAACCATGCGTCGTAAAAATTACTCATGTGAAACCTCTATATATATCTAACTTTGCTCGACTGTAATTCTAACACCCTATTTTTTATAGAGTCAAGAAATGTGAAGATTTCCTAAATCCGTGGAGATTTGTGCTATAATGATTTCGATGGAAAATATAACCATCTCCGATATGGATTTCCCTCGAAATAACGGCCAGGTTAAGCTTCCATGCTGGCGCTATTCACCCGAAGGGTGGAACAGGATGGAAGTGATGGCTTCCGAAGAATTTCCCCTGCAGATATTTGTAAATGGAACAGAACTGGTAACAATATTATGCACCCCGGTCAAGCTCAACTATCTTGTCGCAGGGTTTCTATATAACGAAGGAATTATCGAAAACCTAAAAGACGTCGCTACTATGAGAGTGTGTGAGGATGATTTCATCGCGGATGTCCACCTTATTAAACCCGGCTATAAACCCCCTTCCAAGAGAATTTTGACGTCGGGATGCGGTGGAGGCGCCAGCTACATTGAAGGTAAAGGGAATTTAACAAAAGTAAATACTTCCCTCTTAATAGACGCAGACATTATTCTTCTTTTCATGAAACAGCTCTACCAAAACTCGGACCTTCACCAGCAGGGCGGCGGAGTTCACGCCTCCGCTCTTTGCAACAGGGAAAAATTACTATTGTTGGCGGAGGATATCGGCCGCCATAATACCCTGGATAAATTAGCTGGTGAGTGTCTTTTCCGAAATATTACCACTTCAGACCTCGTCCTCCTTACCACAGGCCGTATCTCATCGGAAATGATATTGAAAGCCGTAAGGATGAAAGTGCCAATCGTCGCTTCGAGGAGCGCGCCGTTAACAAGGTCGGTTTCCCTCGCTACCCAACTAGGAATCACGGTGATTGGCTATGCCCGTGGTAACCATCTTGAAGTGTACAGTAATACAGAACGGATCACGGGCGCCCTCAGTTTAAATAATGTCTCGAGAAAGGAGGCAAGTCATGTTTCCTAAAATCGGCCCCATGGAACTTGTTATCATACTTGTGATAGTCCTTGTCATTTTCGGAGCAGGAAAACTCCCCGAGATCGGCAGTGCCATGGGTAAAGCCATTAAATCTTTTCGCAAAGAAACCAAAGGTGGACCGGAAGAGACAGTCAACGCTGAACCTACTGCCTCAACCAAAAATAAAAAATCCACAAAATCATGACTCCCCGGAAATTTCCCCCGGTAAAAATTCGTCGGGTCATGGATAAATAACCCGAAATTTATCGCAGGAATTTATTATGGACTTCATGGGTATCGGCCCTATGGAATTGCTGCTGGTTCTCGTGCTTTCCCTTGTTGTATTCGGACCTAAAAAGCTGCCGGAAATAGCTGCCCAGATAGGAAAAATTATAGCCGGTATCAGGAGAACAAGCGTCGATTTTACGAGAGAGCTGAACAGGGAAATAGAATTGGACAAAACCGACGTCGTGAAAACAGTCAAGCAACTCAATGAACTAAAAAGAAATCCCCTTTCCATCTTTGACGAAGAGAAAAAAGACCATAATCTGAAGAAAGAACCTGATGTTCTAAAAAATCAAGATACCCCGGACAATACCCCCCCTCCCGTAAAATGACCTCCCTGAAAACATCAGCCCCTGCAATAACCTGCCATGACAACAGAGAATAAACTTACCCTGATGGAACACCTCATCGAGCTGAGGCGCCGCCTGATGTGGGCTGCCTTGGCAGTCTTGATAACCAGTGGTATTTGTTTAATCTTTGCCAACAGAATTTTAACATTCCTTATTCAACCAGCCGGTAATATCAACATCGTCTACACAGAAATGGCCGAGATGTTCAGTACCTACATCAAGGTATCGTTGGGTTCAGGAGTCGCCCTGGCAATGCCCCTTATTGTATACCACCTGATAATGTTCGTTGCACCGGCCCTTACCAGCAAGGAAAAGCGATTCCTTTACTCTGTTCTGCCCGGGGTGTTTGCCGCATTTGCCGCTGGAGTTGCTTTCGGATATTATATCCTCCTTCCCCCCGCTATACGTTTTTTATTGACCTTTGGTGGAGAAATAGCCACCCCTTTTATTCGAATCGGGAACTATATGTCCGTGGTTATTACTCTTCTTTTCTGGATAGGTCTTTGTTTTGAGTTGCCTGTAGTTATATTTTTCCTGGCAAAACTCGGAATAGTATCTCCCCGGTCTCTTTCAAAAAAGAGAGCTTTTGCTGTTGTCGGGGCTTTCGTCCTGGGGGCCATGGTAACTCCAACCTCGGACCCGCTGAACCAGGCTCTGGTGGCCGCTCCTCTTATCGTTTTATACGAAATAGGAATATTGCTGGCCAGATTAGCCTGGAGAGATCGCCCTGCACCCGGACCAGCAAAATAACCCCCGGGATCACCCACCGCTTTTCCACCTTGCTGTAATATTCGATAGGATTATCTTAAATTCGTCGCTTTTCGGAGTATTTCTTCCTCTGTAGTAACATTTGAAAATAGCCTTAGCTGGTCAAATTTCTCCGCAGGAGGCTTGTAGGTAAATTTAGCCACAGGCAGATCCTCGTAACGCACAACCAGGTCTTCTTCCACCCTGGAAATAATAATATTTTTTAGCCAGTTAATATTATCGGTTTCCGGATAATCCTCTCTCAGTGATGAAGCCCTGCTTTCTTTTCTGAGGACCGCCACCCGACATATAGCTTCCGCTACATCAAAGAAATTTTTTATTGTGTGTACTTTTGCCAGGTCATGCAGGTCCCTTGCCGCCAAACCTTGAAGTTCATTAATTTTTAATTGTTGTATTAATTCCCCTGCTTTTCTCAATCTTCCTTCCTCTTTAATCAAACCAATCCCTTCCCCGGCAATTTTTGCGGCTATTTCCCATGCTGACTTATACTCCATGCCCTCCCCGATTTTTAGCGGAGCCGCAATAGATTCTTTATAACGGATAGCCTGGTCTTCAACTATCTCGGGGGGTTCCGCTGTGGTGCAATATTTTGCTGCATTTTCACCTGCCCATGAACCTACTACCGCCCCTCCCGGCAAAGCCCCGGTAAAGGACCGGGCATTGTTTGAATTATCCCCCGCTGAGTACAACCCTTTTAATGACGTCTCACCTTTTTCATTAACCTTTGCTCCACCTTCCCCCGACATCAATATCGGATATGTCCACACGGTATACTCCAGTTTATCTTTTGTTATATCTTTACCAGCAGCCTCTATTTTCGAAATAACCAGGGGAACGGCTGCCCTGACCAACCTGAATTGTTCCGGGGTAAAATGGGTCATGTCAAGCCCGATGGGGCCCCTGCTATCTTTCAGTTCCTTTAAAGTAGCCGCCGTCAAAAGCCAGCGCTCTGTCTGTTCCCTCCTGAGGGGATCGTACTTTGCCATATACCTCTCTCCCAGGCCGTTGGTCATCTTTGCACCCTGTCCCATAATGATATTAATAGTTGATCCGACCATTGCATAAACAGGTCGAACACCTCTTACCCTGGTAGTATCGAGTCCCTCGAGTTCAGCGCCTGCCCTCAGTGCAATAGCGTGACCATCCCCACCCTGGTAAGCCGGCACATGCTCTCCATAGGGCAGTTTCCAGCTTCCGGCGCAAAGAATGACAGCTTTGCTTTTAAAAATATTTATCTCTCCTGTTTTGGTGTTGAAACCCGTAGCGCCTACTATTCTGCCTCTTGTCGGGGACAATCCGTCAGAGGTCAAAAGGTCGGTTATCATGGTGTTGTTGACAATTCTTATGCCGGCGCTGACCATGAAATCTCCTATGGCTTGCATCATTTGCCCACCACTCCCCGACAACACGGCAATACGGGAAGCGACGCTACCATGCCCTTTTACCCTGATTAGTTTTCCATCTTTATGCTCAAACCTGACCCCCCAGTCCTTCATTTGTTCAAGACATCTGAAAGTTTCAGGAAGAGCCTTCCTGGAGATTTCCTGGTCTATTAGATACATCCTGCCCAAAACCCCCTCTTTTACGCAATTCTCAATATCATCTTCGTCAGGATGGAAGTGGTGAAAAACTCCTGAAGCCATGCAACTTGCCCCGCTTTTGCCGGAAACAGCCCGGTCTGCTACGATTACCTCGGCTCCGGCTTCCCTGGCTGTTATAGCGGCAAAAGAACCGGCGATTCCGCTGCCAACTACAAGAACGTCCGTCTCAACAACGTTAAATCTCTCCTTCATTCCCATTGATATAAATTCCCCTTTCCAATTTGGCAAATATGCAAACTATAAAAAACTCTCAATTTAAGCTTGTTTGAAACTGGCTTCCCAACGTCGGAAATATTTCGTTTTTTCTTTCTTGATTTCGGCAAGACAACCCCTACAATACGAGATTAAACAATTTCATTGCGTTTTTTGTAGTATGCAACGCGATATTCTCTTCATCCGTTTCTTTGATTTGTGCAGCTGCGGTCAGGCTTCTCCTTAGGTCAACCGGCGAGGACTGGTAACGGTCTTCTCTGCCATAATAGACAGGGCAATCCGTCTCCAGCAGCAAACGTTCCAGAGGCGCTTCTTTTATGGCCCTGCGGTGTTCCGCGTGATACTCTGCTGCCGGGGTTACGGAAATATAATATCCTGCCGAAATAATCCCCTGGAGAACGCTGGAAAAACCTGTAAACCAGTGAAAAACAGCCTTGTCAACAGCTGCCTCACGAACACAACTGAGACAGTCCTTCCAGGCGTAACGGCTATGAAGGGATACCGGTTTGCCAAGTTTACGGGAAAGCAGCAGAAGCTCTTTCAAAACCGCCTGTTGCCTGTCTTTTGAGGCTTCCGCCTTCACACTTTTATGGTAGTCAAGTCCGATTTCACCAATCGCAACAATGTCCTCATTGTTTTCTTCAATCAATTTGAGGACCCTTTCGAGTTCCCCGGCCTGGCTTCTACCCAGTTCCCAGGGATGCAGACCCACGGCAGGAAAGACGTAGCCCTTAAACTTTGCCGCCAATTCCAGTGTTTTCACGTCTGACTGATAGTCGGATCCCATAGCGACAATGGCTGCAACTCCCTTTAACCGCGCCTCTCCCAGGACCTTTTCTATATTCTCCAGGCTTTCCAAATGAGCATGAGTGTCAACAATTTGTATCAAAAATATTCCCTCGCATGTTGAGCCAGCGTCTCAGGCTCAATTTCCAGGTCGGTTTCGAAGTGCACCCGTTCCAGAACCCCGGTATCATTTCTGTAAATATGTCGGGCCGCAGGACGCGCGATAAGCTTCACATTAAGACGGTAAAATTCGCTTTCTACCCCCACGCCGGAAGACATGGTAGTCATATTAAAGGATTCAACACCGGACTTATGGTAAACCTTCAGGATCGTTGACACCGCCACAGCAAGATCATTTACCTGTTTTTTATCCATATCAACCATACTTGAGACACTTTTTGATATTATTTGAAATTCGCGGTTTCCCTGGGGGGCATAGCTGGCAATAATACAAAGAGAATCATTTTCTGCGACAAACCGCTCTCCAGAGGATCTCTCATGGCCAATAAGGTCGTCCCAGTAGCAACTTTTGTTTTTGGAATAGTACTCCATGCCGGCATTTAATATTTGTTCCTGGTACCAGGTAGGTCTCGTGTCCACCAATAACTGCATGTGGGGATGCACGATACTGGCAGCGCTTGGGGGTAAATGGTTCCAAATAAGTACCGGATAGATAACAGACGGAGATAATGTGGACAGGCTGGAAAGAAAATTTATGGCTGCGCTGATACCATCGGCAATGGCTTCAGAGCGAAACCGTTCAAGGGGTATAAAATGCTCCCTGGATAAAGTTATTACCGCGTGGTATTCAGCCAGGGGATACAGGTTGGGGAAAAGTCTGACTTGCCCGGACTGGTAATAACCGGAAGAAATAATGTGCGAGGGAAATCTCGGAGTTGCGGTATCAATTTTTTCCGGGCAAAAAGGGCATTCGCTCGAAGTGGTAGTGAAATCCGAGATGGAAGACGCGGGCTGAACCTGCATAGGTCTTTTTGAACGATTGGAGTTTATTCTACACACAAAACCTGTTAAAGGGTCTTTGCGCAATTCTACAATATGGGTTTCCATGGAAAACCCGGGGGGGGTTAATATGATGACTTCCTTCCTGTCCTTAAAAAAATCCATAGCTAAAGTGGTTCAAACTCACGATTCAATTATGTCTCCGTCTTTCCAAACATATTTTCTGTTAACCCTCTGACCATCGAACTTACCCGAGCCCCATATTACAGCATATTTTCCAGGGCTTCTATTTTTTCAGACATATCTTTTGCCTGGCGGAACCTCTTTTCCTCCTCGAAATATCGGGGCGGTAAATTTACAGGCATTAAATTCCCATGAATATTTTTGCTTAATCTATTCTATTAGCAAGTGCTTTTTACATCAAGTAGCCGGCCTTTATTTCACGTTTCAGTGGCGTCATATGTCACCCACCTAAAATATAATTTTTTAATGGCAATTCCTTGACAGTAACGTCTCCCCGAAAATTACTTGACACCTTATAATAATTAGTATATGCTAATATATATTATTAGCATATACATATCAAAGTATTTTTTAAAAATATTGCTGGAATACCCTCCAGCCGGCTGGAAGGTTATTCACTTTTCATTTTAAGAAAGGGAACAGATATGAACATGAGGCAAACGGTTCTTGGGGTTTTTGGGCTGGGCAAGAGAAGCGGCAGCTGTTGTGGACCGGCCACGGGCCCAACCGAGAATAGCCTGAAAAAGATAGCCATTGTGGGCACGCCAAATGTCGGTAAAAGCGTTATCTTCAACAGGCTCACCGGTACTTATGTGACAGTCTCCAACTACCCGGGAACCACGGTGGATGTGACACGGGGTAAGTCCCTGATCGCCGGTGAAAAAATGGAAGTAGTTGACACCCCAGGCATGTATTCTCTAATGCCCATCACGGAGGAGGAGCGCGTAGCCAGGCTGCTGTTATTTGAAGAGAAGCCCCAGGCCGTCCTGCACGTGGTGGACGCCAGAAACTTGGAAAGGATGCTGCCTTTTACCATGCAGCTTATCGAGGCTGGATTCCCAGTCATCTTAGACCTGAATATGATAGACGAGATGGCCGCCGCCGGTATCGAAATTGATGTGGTTAAACTCGAAAAGGAACTGAACGTCCCAGTTGTAGCCACCGTTGCTACCACGGGCAAGGGCCTGAACGATTTACGAAGGAGATTGGCAGAATATGTCGGCCATCCGGAATGCACCGTTACAATATGATAGGCATATAGAATCCGCCCTCAGCCAGATAGGGGAGTTGCTGAAAAGGGAATACGGCCTTTCCAAAAGAACAGTTGGGCTCCTCCTTCTTCAGACCGATACCGACATTGAGAAACTGGTGCAAAAGCACGAAGCCGAAGCCTTGCCATCGATCCGGAAAATCGTGGACGAGACGAGATCCCTTTACAACCAGCCGCTGAACTACGTCATTGCGATGAGACGTCAGCAGGAGGCAACGCGTCTATCTTCTATCGTGACCACATCCCGGGGTAAGTCTGGTACCGGGTTTACGGAAAGGCTGAGCCGTATCACCATGCACCCCGTTACCGGGTCGCTGATTTTACTGGCGGTGCTGTACCTGGGACTTTATCAATTTGTCGGCGTCTTTGGCGCTGGTACCCTGGTCGACTTTTTTGAAAACACTGTCTTCGGACAATGGATCAACCCCTGGATAACCGGGGTAGCCATACGCTTCGTCCCCTACCAGTGGCTCCGTGCTCTATTCGTGGGAGATTACGGCATTATCACACTCGGCTTGAGCTACGCCGTGGCCATCATACTGCCTATCGTGACGACATTCTTCATCGTATTCTCGATTATTGAAGATAGCGGCTACCTGCCCCGGCTATCCATGCTCATCGACAGGATATTCAAAACCATCGGGCTCAGCGGTCGTGCGGTGATACCGATTGTGCTGGGGCTGGGCTGCGACACCATGGCCACCATCGTTACCAGGACACAGGAAACGAAGAGAGAGAGGGTCATCACGACTTTGCTCCTTGCCCTGGCCATCCCCTGCTCGGCGCAGTTGGGCGTTATTTTCGCCATTCTTTCAGACAGCAAACTGGCACTCGTTATTTGGGTGTTGGTGGTGATGCTAATAATGCTGCTCGTCGGCTTCCTGACATCCAGGATACTGCCCGGGGAAAAAGCCACATTTTATATGGAGATACCGCCACTCAGGCTACCCAAGATTTCCAACGTGCTGGTAAAAACCCTCACCCGTCTGCAATGGTATCTCACTGAGGTGATACCATTCTTTATTATCGCCAGCGTTATGCTCTGGCTGGGAGAGTTGACCGGTGTCTTCAACTGGATTATCGCCCTCTTAAAACCGGTAGTCGCTTTCATCGGGCTGCCCCAGGAGGCGGCGCAGGTATTTCTCTACGGTTTCTTCCGGCGTGATTTCGGCGCCGCTGGTCTCTACGACCTCCATAACTCCGGTGCAATTGTCGGTATCCCGCTGGTGGTCGCCGCCGTCACGCTGACCTTGTTTATCCCCTGTATCGCCCAGTTTATGGTGATGCTTAAGGAAAGGGGTGTAAAAACAGCGCTTGCCATTGCGATATTTATCTTCCCCTTCGCCTTTGTCGTAGGGTATTTCCTGAATCTGGTGCTCACAACACTGAGAGTAACCTTATGAAGTGCCCGTTCTGCGGCCTGGAATTTCGGCAAGAGGATGGGACAGCGGCTTGTGCCAATTGTCCCCTCTCCCGAGGCTGTAACATGGTACGTTGCCCTAACTGCGGTTACGAAATACCTCTCGAGACCGGGCTGGTAAAATTGCTATTATCATGGAGAAAACATCATGGACCTGGAAGAAAAGACTGAAGAACTACTAGAAACGATTTGGGTAAGCATCAAGGAGCAAGATAGAGATAACGTCCAGCAGGACGAAGTCTGTACCGGGGCTACCGAAGAACTGGAAAAGCTGGTAACCGCCGGTTATGTGACCGTCAGTAATGGCCAGCTTAGCCTGACGCCCCGCGGCGAACCACTGGCCCGTAATGTTATCAGGAGGCACCGCTTGGCGGAACGATTGCTGGCCGATGTCCTGAACACCGGCGACTCCATTATGCATGAGAAGGCATGCAAATTTGAACACCTTCTCGACCGTGGATTGGACGACAGTATCTGTACTCTGTTAGGACACCCTAAGATATGCCCTCACGGAAAGCCCATCCCCCCAGGGCGTTGCTGTCAGAAACAGCGAGCACCGGTATCCAGCCTGGTTTCGCCTCTTTCCCGGCTGAACCCGGGTCAGAAAGGCAAAGTGGCCTATGTCCATGCACCGCAAATAAAGCAGTTGCAAAAATTGATGGCCATGGGCATTCTGCCCGGCGCCCCGATAACGCTGATACAGGACTTCCCCTCATATGTCTTTCAGGTGGGCCAGACCCAGTTTGCCGTTGATAATGAGATTGCCGATGCCATTTATGTCCGTCTATTGCAGAATGAAGAAACTGCAGACGCAGAAGTTACCAGTCCCCCACCAAAGACGGTCGGGGGTCGATGGGGATGGCGCCGTAAATGATTGGGGTTAATCATGCACCATATTGAATGGCTACAACTTAAGGATTTGCAATAACGAATGCCAATTCATCTCCTGAAAAACCGGAGTGTTCTCCCCCTGTGGATTTTTTACCAATTCGTTCTACTTGCGGATGAAGAATTGATATGTTAGCATATTGCATCGTGCCCATTTGTTTTTTCCACCCTATTCAGGAATAAAATCATGACTAATTTATCTGATAGTTTCAAAGATTTAAAAGCCAGGGAACAGCGTGAACTGGAGCAGGGAGGCCCACAGGCCATCCAAAAACAGCATCAGTCGGGCAAACTCACGGCCCGCGAAAGGTTGGAGAGGTTGTTCGACCAGGGGAGCTTTTGTGAAACAGATATGTTTGTGCGACACCGCTGCACCGATTTTAACATGGCTCAAACATACGTCGCTGGAGAAGGTGTGGTTACCGGTTATGGCACGGTTAACGGGAGGCGCGTTTGTGCTTTTTCCCAGGACTTTACCGCCCTGGGAGGCACTCTGGGGGAGATGCATTCAAAGAAAATTTGCAAAATCATGGACCTTGCACTAAAAACAGGGGTGCCTCTGGTTGGACTGAACGATTCCGGTGGAGCCCGAATACAGGAGGGGGTAGATGCCCTTTCAGGTTACGGGAACATATTTTACAGGAATTCTTGCTTATCAGGCGTGGTGCCGCAGATATCGGCTATCATGGGTCCAACCGCCGGAGGAGCTGTTTATTCTCCGGCCCTGACAGATTTCATTTTTATGGTAAAAAATACCAGCCATATGTTCATAACAGGTCCGGACGTGATTAAGAGCGCTACGGGAGAGATCATCGATTTTGAAAACCTCGGGGGGGCAGCAGTCCATAACAGCAAGAGTGGCGTTGCCCATTTTGCCTGTGAAAACGACGCCGACGCTATCGATAACATAAAAACCCTTTTGTCTTACTTACCTTCAAACAACATGGAGGACGCACCCCGGACTGAGGCTAAAGTTGATTCCCGGGACTATGTCCCGGAACTTGATGATATCATCCCCTCAGAAGCTATGTCGGATTACGACATGAAAAAAGTAATTCGCCTGATTGTTGACAACGGTGAATTCATCGAGCCCCACGAATTTTTCGCCCGGAACATTATTACGTGTTTTGCCCGGATTGGTGGGTACCCCATAGGAATCATCGCCAATCAGCCTAAAGAACTTGCCGGTTGCCTCGATGTCAACGCCGCAGATAAAGCTACCAGGTTTATCAGGTTTTGTGACTCGTTTAATATACCGTTACTGACGATTACCGATGTTCCGGGCTATTTACCCGGTAGCGAACAAGAATGGTCCGGTATTATCCGCCACGGTGCTAAGCTTCTTTGGTGCTATTCCGAAGCCACGGTACCTAAAATCACCCTTATTACCAGAAAAGCATATGGAGGAGCGTATCTTGCAATGTGCAGCCGCGACCTGGGTGCCGATTGCGTACTTGCCTGGCCGACAGCGGAGATTGCTGTCATGGGAGCGGAGGGGGCCGCTAATATCATACACCGGCGTGAAATCAAAGAAGCTTCCAACCCGAAGGCCAAACTCCAGGAAAAAATATCTGAATACAGAAATCTTTTCTATAATCCTTATGTGGCGGCTTCCCGGGGATTTATTGACGCAGTCATCATGCCCAACCAAACGCGGGTTAAAATAATTAATTCCTTGGCGATGCTGCAAACAAAAAGAGAATCCAGGCCTCCCAAGAAACACGGAAATATTCCTGTTTAAGCGCTTGTTCTAAGAAAGGGTTCCATCCATGTTAAATAAAAAGGTTGTTGCCGCAATTGGCGCAGCCGTAAACCAGTATATATTGGAAGAACAAGGAATCGTACAGGGAATTGTGGCGCGCCCGGAGACGATAATGCCATCAATTAATTTGTGGGGTCTGGCAGGTAGATATGAAATTATGAAAACACGAACCCTCCTTCATGTTCGGACTCTGAAGTAACCCACCTGTTATGGTTTTCTCCAATGTTGATTTTTAATCAAAAGAGGCACTGCTATGGCTAAAAAAACAATATCCGGCCCTCTGAAAATAACTGATACGACTTTCAGGGACGCTCACCAATCCGCTCTGGCAACAAGAATGCGGACCGAGGACATGGAAAGAATCGCCCCGGACATGGATAAAATTGGATTCTATTCCATGGAGGTCTGGGGTGGGGCGACATTCGATGTAACCACCCGTTTTCTAAACGAAGACCCGTGGGACAGGGTGAAAAGACTCAAAAAGTTAATGCCCAAAACTCCCCTTCAAATGCTCCTTCGAGGGCAAAATCTCGTTGGATACCGTAACTATCCCGATGATGTTGTTCAGGCTTTCGTCCGCCAGGCGGCAGAGGTAGGTATCGATATCTTCAGGGTCTTCGATGCCGTCAACGACGAACGCAATTTCGAAGCCGCCCTGAAGGTAATAAAGGAATGCGGTAAGCACGCCCAATTGACTCTTAGTTATTCCCTGACAGAAGCAAAGCTTGGCGGGCCTGTCTATAATATTGACTACTACGTAAATAAAGCTCGTCAGCTCGAATCTATGGGGGCAGACAGTCTCTGTATAAAAGATATGGCGGGGCTGATTTCTCCCGGAGACGCCTTCGACCTTATCTCGGAATTAAAAAAAGCCATCAAAATAC
Source organism: Dehalococcoidia bacterium (assembly GCA_030689845.1). Classification (GTDB taxonomy): domain Bacteria; phylum Chloroflexota; class Dehalococcoidia; order JACQUA01; family JACQUA01; genus JAUYHV01. The sequence goes on along the minus strand of JAUYHV010000153.1, from coordinate 11,494 downwards.
CCATCAGCCTGCATACTCATTACACCAGCGGCATGGCCTCCATGAGCTATTTAAAAGCTGCGGAGGCAGGCGTCGATATCCTGGACACCGCACTGGCTCCTTTTGCCCTTCGTTCTTCACAACCGGCAATCGAACCTCTGGTGGTAACCCTGCAGGGAAGCGCCAGGGATACCGGTCTTGACCTGGCTAAATTACTCCACGCTGGCCAGTACATAGAAAGTATTGCCCCGAAATACAGGGATTTTCTCAACCAGACAAACATGTCTATCATAGATACAGGGGTGCTTGAGCACCAGATACCCGGAGGGATGATTTCGAATCTGGTATCCCAGCTCAAAGAGGCCGGCGCCCTGGACAGAATCGGGGAAGTTTATGCCGAGCTTCCGAGGACCAGGAAAGAGTTTGGTTTCCCTCCCCTGGTCACTCCAACAAGCCAGATCGTTGGTATTCAGGCTGTGTTTAACGTCCTTTACGGCCGATATAAAATGATATCCAATGAGGTTAAAGACTATTTCTATGGTCTTTATGGAAAGCCGCCGGTGCCGGTCGATGAAAAAATAAGGAAAATCGTGCTTAAAGGGTACGCGAGAGGCGAAAAACCCATAACGCAGAGGGCTGCCGACATTCTCACTCCTGAGATGGACAAAGCCAAAGAGGCCACAAAAGGACTCGCCAAAAATATTGAAGATGTTCTTATCTATGCTCTTTATCCGACAACAGGGCTCCGTTTCTTAAAATGGAAATACGGGCTGGAGCCGATACCCGACGATGTCAAACCTAAAACCATTGAGGAAATCACGCGTGAAGACGAACTTGTAGCCAAGGCCAAAGCCGGTAAACTGGTGGAAAAAACGGAAAAAGTGGTTCCTTCAAAAGGATCCGGCTACAGGACATTTAACGTATTCGTCGATGGAGAATACTTCCACGTTGACGTCGAAGGCATCGGTATTCCCCCCGTCATCACCGTATCTCAAGCTGCCGCAACAGCGACAGCTTCCCCACAGCCTCAGGCAAACACGACACCTCCTGCGGTAACACCTTCCCCAAAACCCATCGAGACTCCTCCCCCACCCCCCCCGGTGCCCGAAGTGCGGAAAGAGGCGCCAAAACCGCCGGCTCCAAAAGTAGAAGGCGGCGTTGAGGTTTTATCACCCATGCCCGGGATAATAATTCATTACGACGTCAAAGAAGGAGACAAGGTTAAAGCAGGTGATCCTATTGTTGTCCTCGAAGCTATGAAAATGCAGTCAGCACTGCCCTCTCCCGTTGATGGAGTTATTAAAAAACTGAACTTCAGTCCCGGGGACAGAGTAGCCAAAGATACAGTGCTGGCAGTGATCGTACCTTAACAACGAGGTAACAACTTGGGAAAGACTTTAGCCGAAAAAATACTCTCTACCAAGTCCGGGACGGATGCCAAGGCAGGCGACATCGTAGTGTGTGGTGTTGACCTTGTATTCGTCCAGGACACAACGGGGCCTTTAACTGTCAGACAATTTCAGGAAGGACACTTCCCGCGGTTGGCCAGGCCGGAAAATACGGTTGTTTTCCTGGACCACGCATCTCCGAGTCCTTCCTCTGGATTCGCAAACGACCATCTTCTGCTGCGACAGTTCTCCAGAGCCCAGGGAGCCGTGTTGTCAGAAGTTGGGGACGGAATCTCCCACCAGATTATCGCCGAAAGATTCGCCGGACCGGGCGATGTTATCGTGGGGGCTGATTCCCATACCGTGACAGCAGGCGCTCTGGGAGCCTTCGCAACCGGCATGGGATCCAGCGATATCGCCGTTGCTATGGCTCTCGGAAAAACCTGGCTTAGAGTTCCGGAGACTTTTAAGGTGTCTGTCTCCGAGTCTTTCGCTCCACTGGTTGGAGCTAAAGATTTCATATTGAATCTGATAGGTACACTTGGAGCAGATGGGGCTACCTATAAGTCCCTGGAATTTTCCGGGGAAGCCCTTTTCAACTTTAACATTTCCGACCGCCTAACTATTTCCAGCATGGCGGTGGAAGCCGGCGCAAAGGTGGGGATTTTCCCTTCCGACGTTGTTACAATGGCTTTTTTAGACTGGAGAGGACGGGGTAAAGATTATAAAGCTCTCCAAGCTGACAGCGATGCTGAATACGAAAGAGTTTTGAATATCGACCTTTCCCAGCTTGAACCCATGGTAGCAAAACCCCACACCGTCGACAACGTGTCCCCTGCCGGGGACGTCAAAGGCGTAAAAATAAACCAGGTTTTTATAGGTACTTGCACCAACGGGCGTCTGACAGATCTCGAACTGGCAGCGAAACTAATCAAAGGGAAAAAACGCCACAGTGATACCCGCCTCATAGTAGCTCCTGCTTCAAGAGACGTGTATTTGTCTGCTTTAAAAGAAGGTTACATCCAGACCCTCGTCGAGGCGGGTGCAACTGTTACGCCACCGGGCTGCGCCGCATGCCTGGGCGTGCACCAGGGAGTCCTGGCCGATGGTGAAAACTGCCTTTCAACAGCCAACCGGAATTTCCAGGGAAGAATGGGGAATCCCAAAAGCTTTATTTATCTCGCGAGCACCGCAACTGCCATTGCTACCGCCATTGCAGGTGAAATAGTTGATCCCCGGGAGGCAATATGACCAAGGGACGGGCTTTAAAATTTGGAGACAGTATATCCACCGACCATATAATTCCCGGGCGGTTTGCTCATTTAAGGAGCAATTTGCCAGAGTTGGCCAAGCATACACTCGAGGATGCCCGGCCCGGTTTTGCCTCCCAGGTAAACCCGGGCGATTTTATTGTCGCGGGAACCAACTTCGGCCTTGGTTCAAGCCGGGAGCATGCTCCGTTAGTCATTAAAATGTGCGGTATTCAGGCGGTATTAGCCAAATCAGTTGCCCGTATATTTTTTAGAAACGCCATTAATCTCGGTTTACCCATCTTAATTTGTGATACCGACAAAATCAACGATGGAGATGAACTAATTCTTGACCTGGCTTCCAGCAGCGTAAAGAACAAGGCTAACGGAGTAACTCTTACTTTTGGGAAACTACCCGGTGTAATGCTGAAGATACTTGAGGAGGGCGGTCTGCTGAATTACATCAAAAATCACGGCGATTTCGAACTTTAAATTTAAATTATAAGGGTATTTTTATGGCTTACGAGGTGACCTTAATCCCCGGGGATGGTGTGGGACCGGAGATAGCCGAGGCCACGGTAAAGGTTTTAGAAGCTACGGGAGTTAAATTCAACTGGGACAGGAAAGACGCTGGAGCCAAAGCTCAGGAAATGTTCGGCAGCACTTTACCCGCTCAAACTCTTGAGTCCATCAAGCGAAATAAAGTAGCCTTGAAGGGCCCTGTTACAACTCCCGTTGGCTCTGGCTTCAGGAGCGTCAACGTGGCTCTCAGGCAGGAACTGGACCTATATGCCTGCCTCCGACCCTGTAAGACCTATACCGGAGCGCCAACGTATTTTAATAACCTTGACATAGTTGTAGTCAGAGAAAATACAGAGGACCTTTATGCGGGAATAGAATTCAAGTGCGGCTCTCCCGAAGCAGGAAGGCTGATAAAACTGACAAAAGATACTCTCAATAAAACAGTACGCCCGGACAGCGCCATTAGCCTGAAGGTAATTTCAGAAACGGGAAGTAAAAGAATTGTCGAATTTGCTTTTAATTACGCCCGCCAGAACGGCAGGAAAAAAGTTTCGGCAATTCATAAAGCCAACATTATGAAATATTCTGATGGACTTTTCCTGGAGGCAGCCAGAGGCGTTGCCAAGGAATATCCCGACATTGAGTTTGAGGACGTTTTGGTCGACACATTATGCATGAGGCTCGTAAGATGGCCACAGCAATTCGACGTCATAGTTCTCCCCAATCTGTATGGCGACATTATTTCCGACCTGTGTGCCGGGCTTATCGGCGGCCTGGGTCTGGCGCCGGGAGCCAATATAGGTAAAGACACGGCGGTTTTCGAAGCCACCCACGGAAGCGCCCCCAAGTACGCCGGTAAAAACAGGGTAAACCCCTTCAGTCTGATGCTTTCAGCGGTGATGATGTTAAAACACCTGGGTGAAAGGGAAGCTGCCAGCCGGGTTGAAGAAGCCATAAGCCAGGTAGTATTTGAAGGCAAAGACGTAACCTATGATCTTAAACCCCGCCGTGACGATCCTTCAGCGGCCACCACGTCGAGAGCAGCCGAAGCGGTTATCGAGAGATTAAGAAAGAGTTAATTATGAACAGTAAAGTCAGCGTTATCGGCGCCGGTAATGTTGGAGCCACCTGCGCTCAAAGACTGGTAGAAAAAGGGTATGCCGATGTCGTTCTTCTGGACATAGTGGAGGGGTTACCCCAGGGAAAAGCACTGGACATCCTTCAATCTACACCACTGTTAGGTACAGGTAAGAGTATTTTCGGGTCTAATAATTATGAAGATACGGCCGGATCCGATGTTGTCGTCATTACATCAGGAGTGGCAAGAAAACCCGGCATGAGCCGCGATGACCTTGTGCTTCAAAACATGGCGATAGTCAAGGGAGTTACCGAGAAAATAGTCCGGCAATCCCCGGAATGCGTCATCATTTTAGTTACGAACCCCCTTGATGCTATGACCTACCTGGCTTTGAAAGTAAGCAAATTCGAAAGGAACAGGGTAATAGGTCAATCAGGCATCCTGGACACTATCCGTTTCCAGACTTTCATCGCAAAGGAGCTCAACGTTTCGGTGAAAGACGTGTCGGCTTTGATTTTGGGGGGTCACGGCGATACTATGGTTGCCCTCCCAAGGTTATGCACCGTTGGGGGTGTCCCCCTTTCGGACCTTCTACAGGAACAAAAGATAGAAAAAATAATTCAACGGACTGTGAAAGGCGGGGGAGAAATAGTTGAACTCCTGAAAACCGGCAGCGCTTTCTATGCCCCTGCAGCAGCAACCGTGGAAATGGTCGACGCCATTTTACTCGGGCGAAACAGGGTGTTACCCTGCGCCGTCTATCTCCAGGGGGAATACGGTATAAATGACAGCGTAGTCGGCGTGCCGGTGATTCTCGGTGAAAAAGGAGTAGAAAAAATAATAGAGATGAATCTTACGACTGAAGAAACTGCCGCCCTGAGAAAATCGGCCGCAGCGGTTAAAGAAGTTATCGAAATAATGAAATTTTAAGCTCATATTGTATCATCACGCTCTGCATTTTAAATTTCAATTCGCCATATGAAATCGATAAACTTACGCTTGATAAGGTCAACCGTCGCCAGCCTGTGCCAGGAAGCGAACTATAATTTAGGTGAAGACGTCATTATCCTTTTAAAAAAAGCTCTCAGGAAAGAAACATCTCCCCAGGGTAAAGAAGTTTTATCCCAGTTGATAAAAAATGCGGCCATAGCCGGGCAGGAAAAATTGCCCCTGTGTCAGGACTGCGGCACCGTGCTGATTTTTGTTGAGTTGGGACAAGATGTTCATATAGTCGGGGGAAACTTGATAGAAGGGCTCAATGACGGCATCAGGGAAGGTTACCGCCAGGGGCACCTTCGGATGTCAATGGTTGCCCAACCCTTCACTTCGCGAATCAATACGGGAGACAATACCCCCGCAGTTGTTCATACAAAAATAGTTCCCGGTGACTCCCTTAGTATAACCCTGTTGCCCAAAGGTGCCGGCAGCGAAAATATGAGCCGGCTGGCTATGTTAAAACCTGCCCAGGGGCGGCAGGGTATCGTGGATTTTGTTATAGAGGCGGTGGAACAGGCCGGAAGCAATCCTTGCCCGCCTATTATCGTAGGTGTGGGAATCGGCGGCACCGCCGACAAAGCCATGGTCATGGCCAAGGAAGCGCTTCTGAGAAAAACCGGCACAAACCATCACGATAAAGAAGTGGCGCAACTGGAAAATGAAATCCTATCCGGAATTAATGCCCTTGGAATCGGACCGGCCGGTTTGGGAGGCCGTACTACGGCGCTTGCCGTCCACGCAGAAGTCTTCCCCTGTCATATAGCCAGCCTGCCGGTAGCGGTAGCCCTGCAGTGCCACAGCGCACGACACAAAAACGCGACTCTATAATTATTCAATATGGAAAACACGACTCGAGAGGAACGATTTACAGAATTCTGGCCGGGAGACCAGTATGCAGATGTTTGGCCGAAACATTATAAAGCGGGCATGTGGATGTGGTTGTTTCACCGGATTACCGGACTGATCATCATTACCTATGGCATTATTCACCTCGGAGAAACCGCTTTGGCTTCCATCCCGGGCACGGGTGAAGATGTCTTTAACTGGTTTTACCGGGTAGTCGGGCTTCACCCGTTTATTCAATTCCTCGATATCATAATAATGACCTGCCTTCTTTATCACGGTTTCAACGGCCTTCGAATAGTATTAATGGACTTCTGGGGCATCGGCACAAGAAAGCATAAATTATTATTTTACGTCCTCATGGGAACCGGCGGGATTATCTGGGTCCTGGCCCTTAACCACACTCTCCCATATATAATTCACCGCTCCCTGTGGTAGATAATTAAAAACAAGAAATTAGTTAATAAATATGGATAAAACAGCAGGCCTCCTTTGGTAGAGCAAACGTACAGGAGAAAAATACAACGGGGAAGCGGCTTCTGGCCCTGGCTGATACAGAGGGTCAGCGGCATGGCTATAGGAGTCCTCCTTTTCCTGCACCTGTGGCAAAGACATTATGGAAATGAAGGGAACAGCGTAACTTTTCAAAGTTCCGCCGAGCGGCTGGAAAATCCTTTCTGGTTGGGAATTGCGCTTTTATTCCTCCTTGCCATACTTTTTCATGCAATCAACGGTACCAGAGGCATATTGTTAGACTATATTCAAAGTGCCGGGAAGCGACGTGGCTTGCTCTGGCTTTCCTGGGGATTATTAGGTATTTTTATCTTAATTTACCTCTATTTCCTCCTGCCTTTTATTCGATATTAATTTTACAGTAACACAGGAAATGTAATGAAAAATCTCATGCGCAGATGGCTGGGGGGAGGACACGATATCAAAGCCCGTTACTCCGGCAAGGAAAAATTGGGAGGGCTGGTAGATTTAACCAGGCCCCGCCTGGCTTTGATGACCCCTCTGGGTGCAGGAGCAGCCGCAGTTCTGGCCGGAGGCAGGTTCCCCTCTGTGCTCCAGACATTGCTGGGTTTCGTAGCGGTAGCAATTGCCGTCGCAGGAATTCACGGACTCAATGATTACGTAGACAGGGAAAGGGATAAAACAGCCTGGCCCGGCCGTCCTATTCCCAGCGGCAGGGTAACATCGAAAGATGCCTTGTTTCTCACCATCGGCTGTTATTTCGCCTCTGCAGCTATAACCTGGTTTGTGTTCAATCCGACCTGTTTCGCCATTCTCGTGCTGACTATTATTTTAGGCTCATTGTATTCTATCAATTTAAGAAAAAACATAGGCTACCTGACCCTGCCACCCATCAACGGGTTAATTTACCTGGGAGGCTGGGCCGCGGCTTCTCCCGATACTCTTTTCCAAAGGTGGCTCCCCTGGGTCCTTTTTTTACTGGCCGTGCTGTGGCAAACCGGTCATATAATGATTTATTCAGCAATTCACCCGTCCAACAGGGTTGGAGGGAAAATTCTTACCGAAAGCCGGGCATTTATTTATAAAACGGACTTAAGGGAAGCTGCAATTATAGGATTCACTTTCCTGGTATTAACCTTTTTCCTCAGTATTTCCCTGGGAGTCGCCATCAAACTGGGACTAATATATCTCTTCCTGGTAACGGGAGGAGGATTGCTGGCAATTTGGAACGGGTGGAAATTTGTAAAGGACTCCGGCAGTAAGGAAAAAGGGTTTAAAGCTTTCAGTTCAGCTTCCGATTTTATGCTTGTGGTAAGAGGAGCCATACTCATTACAGCATTAATAAATATTTTTTGAGAGCAAGTATGAAAAAAATATATTTTCTGTCCATTTTAGTCATTGTTTTAGCGGAACTTGCCCTCCTGATATGGTTTCTGGTTGCCAATATTCCTTTAACTCCCGGAGGCTTATTCCTTCAGCAAAACGCCCCTTATTCCCCTTTTATCTCACCGAAAGATACCTCTCACATAGCGGTTACGGTAACCCGCTGGCTTTTCTTCCTCTTAATTGCCGGAACCCTTATACCGACAAATACAATCATTATAGGCGAGTTAACAAGATGGTTTATGGACCAGTATAAGAAGGCAAACAAATCGCTAAAGGATAATTCCTGATTAAGGTATTAAATAATGTCAAGGATTAAGGACCAGTTCATAATTCGTTTCAACCGGCATATAAGATTACAACATTTTATATTTATGTTAAGTTTTTTAGCCCTGGTTGTTACCGGATTGCCCCAGACTTATCCCGATAACGCAGTGCTGGGGAGACTGCTCCGTATGTTTGGCAACGAGGAAAACATCAGGACAGCCCATCACTGGGCCGCTCGGGGTTTTTACGTTACTTATTTTTACCATGTTATATACCTGGGGATTAACTGGATTCTAAGGCACAAATCTCCATGGATTATTCTCCCGAATAAAAAAGATGTTAAAGACGCATTCCAATCTATTCTTTACATTTTTGGCCTTGCAGAAGAGCCGGTATACGACTATTTGCAGTACGGGCAAAAGATTGATTACTGGTTCACCCTGTTTATTGCCCCTGTCATAGCCCTGTCAGGATTAACCATAGGTAACGAGTATACCCTTGAATACCTGCCGGGATGGGTATTGGCCATCGCCCTGGTCACTCACCGCAGCTCCATAATTCTTGCTGTCGGTTTTGTGACTATTGTCCATTTTTACTACGGCCACATGGCTCCAAAGGCTTTCCCTCTAAACACGGTTATTTTTACCGGCAAAATGCCCGCGGATAAATATAAAGAATGGTATTACCTGGATTATCTGAATCGTACCAAGAAATCGGATAATCGTGAGACAAAAGAGTAGTCAGGACATAGATAAACCCGGTACCCGCCCCGGGGAAAGGGTTCCCCTTGGTGAAGACTATTTCTGTTCAAGGGAACAGGTAGACCGTTACCACACTCTCTCCAGGTCTCCCTTGCGGTACCTGGTAACAAACGTTGTCAGGTGTGTTCAGAAAAAAAAGGTTGGACCGGGATGTGTCCTCGACATCGGCAGCGGCACCGGCAGGTTTCTCCTTTCCCTGGGCAAAAAATTGAGTCATCAAAATAAACTCATCGGGATCGATATATCCCGGGAGATGGTTAAAAAAGCCCTGGAGGAAGTTAAAAAGTCGAATTCAATAAACCTGCCGGAGTTCCACGCCGCCTCGGCCGACTGCCTGCCTTTCAGGGATGCCGCCTTTGATTTAATAATAAGCAGTTACTCGCTCCACCAGTGGGCCCATCCGGAGAGGGTATTTAACGAGGTCCACAGGGTGCTTAATAAAGGAGGGGCTTTTTTAATTCGCGATGGAAAAAGGCCACCGCCAACTTTGTTCTGGCGGTTTTTATTAGGCATTGCATCAAAGATGACGGGTCTAAACAACTGGCAAAGGCTCAACTGGTATAAAGCCGTTGAGGCCTGCTATACCGTTGATGAAATCAAGGATATACTGGAGCATTCCCAGTTCACCAGTTGGAAAGTATATTCGGACCTGGTATTTTTTGAGTTATGCATCGAAGGCACAAAAACCTGATACGTCTTATAACCTCCCAAAGGCGTTCTACAGCCTTCCTTTACGTCCCTCGTAACAAAGGAACTTCCCTCGAAACGCCATAAATTCCCCCTTAATCACCCTTTAATAAAGGGGGAAATAGAGCCTCTCCCTTTCGTAAAGGGAGATTGAGAGGGATTTGGAAGCATTTTTATAAGATCTGCGGGAGCCTCGACAAAGGGATTGAAGAAATAACTGAACGTGATATAATATAATAAGTCGATTGTTAATAACAAGTTGATAATTAAAAACATCAATATCAAAAGGAAAGGATCTCTATTATGAAAAAAGTCACACTGTGCAAGGATTGTTCTTGCTGCCCCGTTGTGGAAATTTATCCCGACAAGGCCCATATCGGAGAAGAGGGCAACCTGGTTGTCCTGGGAAAGGATGACTGGAACACCCTGGTAAGGAAAGTTAAAAGCGGCGAGTTAGACGAAATCCGTTAGAATACCCGAAAATATATCTGTTTCCCCGAATACGGGTAAAAATAAGGCTCCGTAATAGCTGGAGCCTTATTTTGTTATACCCTCGCAGAGTATAGGGGGAGCTGGGACTGGAGTTCATAGCCACGCACATTTTTTCAAGGAACCGTTTGACATGGCACAGGGCCGCGAATAAAATGAGCGCGGGGTCTCGGTTACTCTACCGGATTCTTTCGAAAGGGCAATTTGATGATAAATATTGGCATTAACCCGGTCATTTTTTCCATAGGACCTTTCACATTGAGGTGGTACGGTGTATTCATGGGGCTGGCTATTATCTTCGCTGTCTGGTGGACAACGAAATATTCAAAAAAAATGGGTATTCCCGAAGATATAGTATACGGCTCTGCGGCCTGGGCTATACCTGTCGGCCTGATCGTAGCCCGCCTTTTTCACGTCATCGACCAGATCGACTATTACATTCTCCGGCCCAGGGCTATTTTCGGATTTGAAGGTCTGGCAGTTTTCGGGGGCGTGGTTGGTGCGGCTATCGGAATCTTCATATACAGCCGCATCAAACATTTTCCGTTTGGTCCCTTCGTCGATATGATAGCTCCCGGAGCCATCTTAGCTCAGGCTATCGGACGTCTGGCGTGTACTGTTAACGGCTGCTCCTACGGCACACCAACAACCGTTCCCTGGGCATTCATATATACGCATCCCAACACTATGGCCCCCCTGGGTGTCCCGACCCATCCCACGGTAATTTACGAGATACTGTGGGACCTCGTCGTTTTCGGTCTTTTATGGAAATTAAAGGGACGCCTTAACCCTCCCGGGTCCATTTTTGTAATTTACCTGGCTGCATATTCCGTGGGACGGTTTTTCCTGACGTTCCTGCGCCAGAACGATGTTTTTGCCGCTGGTTTACTGGAAGCACAATTAGTCTCACTAATCACACTTGCAGCGGCTTTACCATTCCTGATTATCAGGACCCGGTGGATAAAAAGGACCATGGACGAGGCAGTCCCTGAAGATTAAGTTTTTTGGTTACTCCTCATACTGAGTGGGTAAGAAAAAATAAAGGCACATAGATGAAGACATATACGATGAAGGGTTCACCTGATGCGTCTTCTTTTACCCATTCCGACGAAAGTCGGAATCCAGTAATAATTATGAATGATTATTCTGTGTGCATTATGGCCAGTAAACGCAATGGAACACTATATGCTGGTTTCACGGGGAGACCTTGTTCAGAGGGTTTATGCTCATAAGCATGATTTAGTTGAAGGATTCACCAAAAAATACGGTGTACATCTGCTGGTATATTATGAGCCAGGCAGCGATTATGAAGGAACTCTTCAACGGGAGAAACAGATAAAGGAATGGAAAAGGCGGTGGAAAATAGAATTGATTGAA